>JAGLSB010000707.1 GCA_023135955.1 Bacteroidales bacterium
ATTATTCCATATGTATTCAAACTTTTCTTTCATCAATTATTTGGGCACGTTTATATACAGCCTGACAGTTTATGTGTAAGTGTTTCTGCCACAGAAGGCAATACTTAGTATTAGCTTGTAATTTCTGACTTAATCTAAGTTTCCGGGATCCAAACCCCTATCTCACTTCTTCTTTAAATCTTTAATATTACGTTTTTTTGCAATCAAAATTGATCTGTCTAATAACTCTTAAAGATATTGACTATTAATCGATTTATTGATTTAAATTTCTAGGTTCAACATGTATCGTTGATGTAATCTTTAACTCCTTAAATAATTCATTCTCAATTTCAGTTGCGATAGAATGACCTTGTTCAATATTTAAATTATTATCTAGTTTTATATGAAAAGTAAGCTCCTTATGGGTTACATAGTTGTGAATATGAAAATGATGTGGTGATAAATCATCAGGGAAAAGTGATTCAACAATGGTCTTTATCTTCTTAATTAGCTCAGAACTGGGTTCTTCTCCAAGTAATTTATTTATTGATTCTTTAATAATTTCATAGGCAACATAAAAAATCATAATAGAAACTATGATACCCAAAACACTATCAATCCACCAAAAGTAATTTTTGAATGCAATTCCAATCAATATTATAATGGAGGACAATGCATCAGTTCTATGGTGCCAACCATCTGCTTTAATAGTGAGGGTATCTGTTTTTTTACCGAGATAAAAAGCATACTGCGCCAGGCCTTCATTTGCTAAAATTGAAATAATGGTAACAACCAGAGCTAAGGTTCCAAAATTGGCAGACTCTTTAGATTGGAATTGAATAATTGAGTCTTTAATAAAATCATATGCAATAATCCCCAATAAAAAACCTATAAATATTGACGCAATTTGTTCCCAACGACCATGACCAAATGGATGTTTAATATCTGGCTTTTTTGATGAAAGTTTTGCCCCAACAATAACAACCACTGAGCTAATGGTGTCAGATAAAGAGTGCCATGCATCTGCTGATAAAGCAATTGAGCCTGACACAATACCTGCCCATAACTTTATGAAAAACAATCCTATATTTATGAAGATGGAAACTGTTCCTTCAATGTAACTTGCTTTTTCCCTATCCATGTTATTTATTTATTTTTGATACATCCATGACCCCTATCCAATCATTCAGATCGTCAACTGATATCAATAGTGCATTTGCACTCTTTTGCGTAAAAGTGAAAATCGAAAAAAAAAGGCGGTATAGATAATACTGTTATTCTTTTCATAATTTATCTACTTAAAATTAAGCTTTCATCGAATTAATAACCATGCAAATCTATATAATCACTATCGATCATAGTTACCCACTTGCCCATCTTCTTTTGAATAATTCTAAAATGATGCTTATCATCTGGAGTGACAAAGGAAATTGCATCGCCCGAAGATCCTGCACGACCTGTTCGGCCGATACGGTGAATATAGTCCTTGGGGGAGCGGGGCAATTCATAATTGATAACATAAGGCAAATATTCAATGTCGATACCACGGGATAACAAATCGGTAGTAACCAGCACTTGAAGTGTTCTTCCTTTAAAATTTCTTAAAGCATCTTTTCTTGCCTTATTACTTTGTTTACTATGTATGGCTGTTGCATTTATTCCATTTTTACGAAGCTTTTCAGCAACCAAATCAGCTTTATAAACTGAAGACACAAAAACCAATACCTGCTTTGAGTCATTATTCTTAATTATATATCTTAATAGCGGACCTTTTCTCTCCTCTTTTACAAAATATCCCGACTGATTGATTAGGTCAATGTTATCTTTCTCAGATTCAATTTTAATAACCAAAGGATCATGCAATATGATTTGGTTAATGCTGACAACCTCATCACTCAATGTGGCAGAGAATAAAAGGTTTTGACGCTTTTCAGGTAAAAGTGTAAAGATTCGGTTCATCTCTTCCTTAAAACCAAGATTTAGCATTTTATCGGCTTCATCTATGACCAAAGTATCAATTTCTGATAAATGAACTGCATTTGATTCGACTAATTCCAATAATCTTCCGGGGGTGGCAACCAAAATATCAACATTTTGTAAAGCAATCATTTGAGGATTTATTGAAACACCTCCATGAACAACTAATGATTTAATCACTACTGAAGACGCCGAAGAAAAAAGCTCGAACACTTCACCTACTTGTAATGCCAATTCACGTGTTGGAACTAATACCAGAACTCTGACATGCCTGTTTTTTGAGCTAGTAATTTCTTGAAGATTCATTAAAATAGGCAATACAAATGAAGCCGTTTTACCTGAGCCGGTTTTGGCAATACCTAACACATCCTTTTTATTTAAAATGGCAGGTATAGCCTTTTGCTGAATGGGAAATGGCTGTGTGAAATCTTCACCAGCCAAAACATCCAGAAAAAATGGGGATAAACCTAAAGAGGAAAAAGACATAATTATTTTCTTATTAATGTTTGGGATATGTTTCGTGTAAAATCAATAAGATATCGCCATGTTAACTTTCTATATTAATTCTTATTCCTTCTGGAAGAAAGTTATCAAACCAATTCTTTCCAATCATTTCCGATTCCTTATATCCAAATATCTCGCACGCTTTTTTATTTACCAGCGTTACAATACCATCGGTGTTTATTTCAATAAACATCACTCCGGCACAATCTAAAATCGTTTGAGTTTTATCTCTAGATTTTAATATTTCCAATTGATTTTTTAATTCTTCGTATGATTGTTCATCTACCATTAGTATTATCTTGATATAGGGATAGAATTACAATTTAGAACAGTTTTATAAAAGTAGGTATAAAATTATAAAACTGATATGGAAACTAAGTTTTTTGCTTAGTCGAATGCATAATCTAATTTAGAATTTTTCTAAAATGCCATTAAAGCTTTGTTAGAATGTAAACCGAGATTAATTTTTGAATCTATCTCTTCTACTCCACTAAAATCATATTAAGATTATCCAACTCCTTTTGAAGTCCAGGTTTTATATACAGAGGCATAAACAGGCTTTTCAAACGTTGAAAAGGATATTTCAACGATTTAAAAAATACAAAAGAAGTCACATTTGTTCCTTCTGTACTTGAATCAAACAAAAATCCATATTCAATATTACATTCTTCATTAATCCTCATATGATAGATTATCTTTTCAAATGGAAGGGCATCAATTTTACAAATTGAAATATTGTGCTGACTAGTATTAAAAAGATTCATCCAATTCGGACTCTCTACATTCACTTTTTCATTCATTTCATGGTCCATGGAAGTTAATTCAAGGTACACAGCTACAGGATCTGTTGGAATAGTGCTGATTTCTTCAATTAGTTTCTCTTTTGGTATAAATACTGCTGAAAATAAAAATATTAACATAATTCCAGCTATGACAATACTCGTTATCTTTAATATCCTCACAATTACTATTTAATGAATTTTTGAATAGCGAAAGATAACTATTCTTCAGGATAATCAGGTACTATTTTTATGGCACGATCAATAGAATATGCTGTAAAAAATCCTAGTGCGCCATTGCTAATATTTGTAATAATATTTGCAGGAGGGCCACTGAATAAGGGAGCACTCATAAAGGTTTCGGTCTGAGCCTGAATTATAAAATTATAATATTCCTCTGTTATCCCATTTATTTCAAATTCAACTGTATCACCCGGTAATGCCATTTCTGTTCCATTAGTATCATCCAGAAACTGTGTAGTAATCCCATTCGTATAACTTCCATCAAAGAAATCATCAGTTTGTACCGTATATTCAGAGAGTGTGTCGGTAAGTAAGTTTCCGTTTAGCCATGCTTTAAAAGAATAAAAATTATTTACTCCAGCCGGATCCCATGTGTACACCATTATTTCCCAACCTGAGAAAAAATGAACTGTAGTATGTTTTAAATCTATTGAGTCGAGAGAATTCACAGCTGGCAAATAAGAGGAAGAAGAATATTCTTCACTTTCTCCATCCAGATTGATATCAACATCTGAAATTGATAAAGAATAAGTTGTTTCAGGAATTCCATAAAAGTCATCTGGACTGTAATAATTCCCACTTCCAATTGGGTTTTCATGAAAAACAAGACTAGTATCATTATAACTAATCTCAACTATAGCTCCAGAGATTCCTTCCGCAGGTTCATTTAAATAATAATCGGCCGATTTCTTAAGGTTGATGAAATGTGAACAGGTATCTGTTGTAAGTTCACCATAAACAACCAGGCGCGAACTTGAACTATCCAATTCAATTTGGATTTTCTCAGTACAGGAAAAGAATAATAACACAATTAAAACCAGTATGATAGATGCTCTAAACTGCATATATTAGAATTTAAAATTATAAGTTATCGCCGGAATAATAGAAAACAAATATGTCTTTTCGGCATATGTTACATTAGGATCTTCTTCATCCTGAACAAAATTTATTGCCCATGTATTCTTTCTTTTATAAGCATTATAAATGGAAAAAATCCATTCTCCCTGCCAACGTCGGCTTTCTTTTCTTTTTCCTTCAAGTGTTACAGATAAATCGAGGCGGTGATAATTATCATATCTATAATCATTCCTTTCGGAATATATTGGAAGAATTTTTCCCAGAATCTCATACCTGCCTGTTGGGAAAGTCGTGGGTAAACCTGTTGCGTAAACCCAGTTAGAACTTAGCGTTAGCCTATCGCTAAGAAGGTAATTCAAAACGAAAGAAATATCATGCGGCTTATCGTAGGGAGCTGCATAAACATTGCCATCATTAATCCCTTCAATCTGTCTTTCAGTTTTTGAAAGTGTATATGCTACCCATCCATTAAATTTCTTCTCGCTTATTTTCAATAGGAATTCAAGTCCATAAGACCAACTTTTTCCAGTTCTTATTTCTCCATCTAACATCGGATTGAGTAATAATAAGGCATGATCCCGGAAATCAATAGTATTATTCATCACCTTATAATATGCCTCAAAAGAGGCCTCCAGACTGTTTTCTCTCATATTCTTAAAATATCCGATTGAGAATTGATCGGATATTTGTGGTTTCACATTTGGACTCGCTGAAAACCATATGTCGAGAGGGGTTCCAGCTGTAGAGTTCTGAGCAAGTTGAAGATATTGTCTCGTTCTGTTATAACTTGCTTTGATAGAATTCCTATCATTAATGGTATAGTTTATTCCCAATCGAGGCTCTAATCCGGAGTAAGTATTAAATATCTCACCCTGAATATAGACTGTTGAATCAACAGCTTGAAAATTCTGATCGTAATCGTAAATTGTAGCCTTACCAATATTCTGAAATGAAGAAAATCTAATACCATATTTAATTGAAAAATGATCTCCTAATTTATTCTCACTCATGGCATAGATACCACTCTCCAAACCAAAATTATCAGGAACTTTATATTCAGTAAACAATGATTCCTCCCCAATTCCTTTGGCTATACCCGGATTGAATGTATGATAAGTAGTGATTGCTCCGAATTTAAAAGTGGAGCCCGGTTTTGAGTAAAAAATAAAATCAGCTTTTGCGCTCAAGTCAGATAAATCTGAGTACCATTTAAATCCATTAGGCTCACCTTCAGCAGTTCCGAGTTCATAATCATAAAGAGTATGAATAAAAGTAAAGTTACTGAATAGTTTTTGACTAAATAAATGATTCCACCTGAGAGAAAAACTTTTGTTACCATATTCCATTCCTGCAAACTCATTCGCAAAAACATCTCTTCCGAAATAGCCGGAAAGAAACAGCCTGTTATTTTCGTTTACAATATGATTAACTTTTACATTCATATCATAAAAATGAAGTTTACTATCCTCTAAATCATCATTTCTCATCAAAGGCAGAAACATATCTGCATAAGTACGTCTGCCTGCAATCAGGAAACTTGTTTTATCTTTAACAATTGGGCCTTCTAAAGTCAATCGGCTGGATATTGAACCTATTCCACCTGAAGCTCCAAATTTTTTAATATTTCCATCCTTCATTGTTACATCCAGCAATGACGCAAGCCTACCTCCAGAACTGGCAGGGATATC
>JAGLSB010000708.1 GCA_023135955.1 Bacteroidales bacterium
ATAACTCCATAACTTCTTCACCTCTTCTCTTCTCTTCCCTTTTTTAGTATATTAATACTTTAATAGCTATTTTTGAATTCCAAAAATTACACAACATGAAAATTGCATTAATAGGTTATGGAAAAATGGGGCGAGAAATTGAAAAAATTGCACTTTCCAGAAATCACAGTATAAATTTAATTCTTGACATAGATAATATAGCCGATATATCTTCTAAAAGATTTAAGGAATGTGATGTTGCCATTGAATTCACAAATCCAACCTCCGTTTTATCAAATATATACTCATGCTTTGATGCAGATATTCCAATTGTTACCGGTACAACCGGCTGGAATAATGAGCTTGAAGCGGTCACAAAAGAATGTACAAATGGTGGGAATGCTCTATTTCATGCGTCTAACTTTAGTATTGGAGTAAATTTATTCTTCGAAATAAATGAATATGTTGGCAAAATCATGAATAATTTTCCTGATTATGAAGTCTCTATGAAAGAAAGTCATCATATCCACAAACTCGATGCCCCGAGTGGTACAGCTATAACTCTGACTGAAAGAATTATCAAGAATCTGCTTCGTAAAAAATCATGGGCCTTAGGAGATGCCAAATCAGATGAGATATCAATTAATGCAATACGAGAAGGGGAAATAACAGGTATACATGATGTATTATATGATTCTCATGTGGATTTTATAAATCTCACTCATCATGCTAAAAATCGTCAGGGATTTGCTTTGGGTGCTGTTATAGCTGCTGAATATATTAAAGACAAAAAAGGTGTATTTACTATGAAGGATCTACTCAGGATTTGAATATGCAAACACCTTCCCCCAGATATAATTTAATAAAAGCAATAAGCTTCTCAATTCTTTACCTCCTGTTCGTTTCATGGATGAAATTGTGGATTTTATTACCTGGTGTATTATTTATTATTGATGCATATCATAGCCATTATATTCCATGGAAGAAAATAAAAGTAAAACGACTTTTTAGTAATAAATTATGGTTAAAAATAGAATGGATATTTGCTGTTATGCTTGCATTAATTATAACTTTGGCCATCCGCACCCTATTTACTGAAGCTTATAAAATCCCTACTCCTTCAATGGAAAAAACCTTAATGGTAGGCGACTATCTATTTGTCAGTAAATTAGCTTATGGGCCAAAATTACCAAATACTCCACTTGCTTTTCCATTTATGCCAAATTTATTACCGAATGGCAGAAAAACATATTCTGAACGATTAAGCTTACCTTATAAAAGATTAAATGGTTTTAAGAAAGTTAAAAGAAACGATATTATAGTTTTTAACTTCCCGGAGGGTGATACTGTAGTTGTCCAATATTCTGGACAAAATTATTATTCTCTTATTCGTCAATATGGCAGAGAGTATCTAGAAAGTCATTATGATGTTATTTATCATCCGGTCGATATGCGGGATAATTATATAAAAAGATGTGTTGGAATTCCTGGAGATACTTTAATTATTGAACAAGGGAATGTTTGGGTTAATTCTGAATCATTGTCAGAATTTGATAATCAGCAATTTAAATATTATATCCGAACTGAAAAAAATCGTTTTAGCGATAGTGTTCTAAATCTAATTAACAAAAAAAATAACGAGATAAGTTATAATCCAACTAACTCTATTCATACATTTACTTTAAGTAATGAGGACATAAGCATAATAAGTTCTCTTCCGGAAGTAAAGAGTATACAGCGCTACATAGAACCACGCATGTCATTCAAGAATACAGAAGTATTTCCTCATAGCTTGGATTATCGATGGACAGTAGATAATTTTGGTGAAATAGTTATTCCTGAACGCGGAAAAACAATTGAGCTCACAAAAGAGAATTTTCCCATTTACGAAAGAATAATTCAAGTTTACGAAAGAAATAAAACTGAAATAATTAATGGGGATATATATATAAATGATGTACTTTCGCGTTCTTATACTTTCAGAATGAATTACTATTTTGTCCTTGGAGATAACCGGCATAATTCGGCTGACTCTAGATATTGGGGGTTTGTTCCTGAAAATCATCTTGTAGGTAAAGCTACGTGGATATGGTTTTCAAAAGATCCTGAAAAGAATATTTTTAGGGGGCTTAGGTTAAAAAGAATGTTTAAATCAATTAAATAATTAATGATGTTTGAAATTATTAAAGGTAAATATTTTCGTTTTGGACTAGCAGCTGCATTATTTTTGCTATTCATTATATGGCTTGGCAATTACTGGTTTTTATTCGGTTTACCAATAATCTTCGATATATATGTAAGTCGTAAGGTAAACTGGACCTTCTGGAAAAAAAGAGAAGGGAAAAATTCTGCTTTTATTGAATGGTTGGATGCTTTAATTTTTGCATTTGTTGCTGTAGCACTAATCAATATTTACTTATTTCAAAATTATAAAATTCCAACTCCATCTATGGAAAGCACCATGTTAGTTGGTGATCATTTATATGTTTCGAAGGTATCTTATGGTCCTAGAGCACCAATTACTCCTTTATCATTCCCTTTTGCTCAAAACCGAATTCGTAACACAGAAACCTATCTGAAATGGTTACAGTTGGATTATAAACGGTTAAAAGGTTTTGGGAATGTAAAGAGAAACGATATCGTAGTATTTAACTTTCCAGCTGGAGATACTGTAGTTCTGGAAAATTCTGCAGTTAGTTATTATAGTATTGTCCGTTCAACAGCTATGGATACTAAAATGAGCGACCTTAATAGCGGCAGACCTGTAAAAGATTGGATAGATTATGAGAATAGTGCCATAAAAAGAATACGTAGTCAGACTCATATTGTTGACAGACCTATTGATCGACGCGATAATTATATTAAGCGATGCGTTGCAGTACCCGGTGATAGTCTGGAGATAATTCATGGAAAAGTTTATATTAACGGGGAGCCACAACCTGCATTTGAGGGAATACAATATGATTATACTGTTCAAACTAATGGCAGACCTTTAAATCCTCGTGCCCTGGAAGATTTTGATCTGCCTTTGAGTTCATTAGGTATTCAGTACAATCCGAGATATTCCTTTCAATTAAGTGAGCAAAAAGCCAATAGATTACTCACAGAGATTGACGATATTATTAAAGTTACAAAACGTGAACGATCAGGTTATAACTATCTTTTATTTCCACATAGTGAATCATATCGTTGGAACGAAGATAACTTTGGTCCGGTTTGGATGCCCAAGGAAGGAGTAACAGTAGATTTGAACCTGGAGAGTCTCCCCTTTTACAAAAGAATAATAAAAGGATATGAAGCTAACACACTTAGAGTTGAAGGTGAGGATATATATATCAATGACATATTATCTACTTCATATACATTTAAAATGGACTATTACTGGATGATGGGTGATAATCGTCACAGCTCCTCCGATTCAAGATACTGGGGCTATGTTCCCGAAAATCATATTGTTGGGAAACCTAAATTTATATGGCTCTCCTTAAATAAGAATAAAAAATTCCTGTCTAAAATTCGATTTAACAGGTTCTTTAAAATTGTTGATGCTGCTGAATAAAAGCTTGTTACTGGTTGCTGGTTGGTGGAGAGTTTCAAGGGTTTGAGGTTTAAGGTTTGGACTGAGTCAACCTAAAACTTTAAACAGCGACTGAAAGGAGCAAACCTGAAACAGCAACTGAAAGGAGCAAAACCAGCAATTACACTATACTTTTGCGTAGCAGAAATTCAGATTCCGGTCCCGTATTAAAAATAAGATCCAAAATACTTAGGTTTGATATATTACCATGTTTATCAGAAAAGACCTGAGTATATGAAGGAGATGAGAAATTAGCATCTGAATTTATGTCTTTCTTAGGATGAATTAATTCTGTATAATCTTCTATTTCAGTTTTATCATCCTGATATCTTTCTGTAAATTTTATTTCTGTTTCTAATTCAAGATGGCTCAAAACAATATTTGTTATCTCCGCATTTAAATCTATAAGGAATTTGGTTTTCTTCTTTATCGCTTGAAAAAAGTCATCAGAATAATATTCGAAAAATGCTGAATTTTTATAAGCCGATTTAATGCTTTCTAAGTGGTTTTTTTGCCAATCGGTGTCATAATCAATTAGTACATCTTTAATGATGGTTTTATTACCGTTCGGCTTTTTTACTGGCACTACCAAGGCTAGTATACCATTTGCTCCCAATATCTTACATCGATTTCTGTAGCTCTGTTTTAAATAATGATCATATTGCTCGATCAATATCGATTTACCTGATACAAATCTTGCAAAATATTGAATTGGTCCAAAATAGGCTGACGAAAGAAGTATTTTAGGAATAGTTCCCATGTAATATTAAAAGTACGAAAGTCTTCCAAACTAAAACCTAATTCCCA
>JAGLSB010000709.1 GCA_023135955.1 Bacteroidales bacterium
ACCTGTTTTCAGGGCTGAATTATTATTAAATAATGAAAGCTATCTAACGGGTGTTCAGGGTGAGGTAAATTTATCTTTACCCCTGGCAGATCATAATTATACCGTTTTAATGGATGGTTATGAAACTGAGTCCGGAATAATAACAATAACAGAGAGTGCTGATTTTAATATCTACATTACCCAAATTTTGGCAGAAGTAAAATTTGTAGTGAGAAGAGGTACTACACCCGTTAACAATGTTAATATTGATTTTAACGACACTAGCTTAATTACCGGTTCACTTGGCTTTGCTGTTTTTTCCGATGTGTCTGTTGGGAACAACTATTCTTATTCACTTTCTAAGGAGGGATATAATGATATAAGCGGAGAATTATATTTATTGGTTGATACAATTTTAAATATTGACTTTTTCTTTGTTTCAACTGAAAATGAATTAGTATTAGAGGATCCTGTTATATATCCTAATCCGGCGAATGATTTTGTTATTATTGAAACCCCTGGTATGGATAATTTTACAATCCGGATAACAGATATAACAGGTAGGGTCAGGTTCATTAAAGAAAATACAGGAGATAATCTGGAGCTTGAACTTTCCGCTTATGAAGCAGGAATTTATTTTATAAGTATTACTTCAAAGGAACAAATTTTTATAGGAAAATTACAAATTCAATAGTACTATTATGAAAAAACTACTTTTACTTATTGGTATGATGGTCCTTTTAAAAGGGGCATTTGCTCAAACAGATTCAATTCCCAAACTAATTATTTCTGAATGGCGGGGAGACGCCTGGGGAACTACCTATATGGAACTTACCAATGTAGGTGATACAGCTCTCGATCTATCAGATTTTATGCTTTTTAGTTCACGTCCTTACGCAACCTATTCACCTACAGCAGACGCACAACTGAGGCTTAGCGGTATATTGCAATCCGGAGAGTCATGGCTGGCAATGCCTGTAACTGAAGCCTTATCTGCAACAGGTAATAAAACCTATCGTGAATTAATGGAACCCCTGGCTGATTTACTCGCTTACAGGCTGGAGCCAGGTGTTGAAAATGACATAGTATCGCCATTCGAGAAAGTTTTCAGGCTTTGGAAAACTTATTTTAGTGGCATATATTATCATTATCCTTCAGGCGATTCACTTCTTATTGATGCTGTCAATAATGCTTATGATCCTGAGCAAAATAAAATAGGCGGTATCCTGACAGATGTTGCAGGTATTCCTGAAGCCACGGTTACTCATATCCTGGTTAGAAAAGCAAATGTTAAGAGGGGGAACACCGACTGGAGTCAGGCAAGAGGAACATCCATTGAAGATTCTGAGTGGTTACCAATTCCTGAAGAACAGGGAGGAGGATCAAATTTGCAGCATTATACCACTGTTGGGGTCCATGGCAATTATCATATCGATCTAACTTCAAGTTCCATAGATATTAATTGGGCAGACACAGTTCTTACAGTTCCCTGGGGAATCCAGAAATATGATTCTATAATGGATGAATTTACTATCGGACCCAATATGTCATGGCATTATCTGGAAAGTCCTGTTGTGGAAGATTCTACCCACAAGGTTTGTCAGACTGGAGATGTTCTCCAGGTCTATGCTTTGGGGAATACTCTGGAATTGATGGAATTCGATATTAATGTGGTTGAACCTACAGATGATTGTGTGCTTACTTTTCCTCTTGAACATATGAATGCAACGCCCGGTAGCTGGGGGACACGTTATTATGTAACAGAGGAAACCTCTGTAATGGATACTATTGGAGATGTTCCTTTTGCTGAGAGAGTCGATACTCTTATGGCCCATATCGAAATTGCCTCCAATGCAACATGGGAAATTATCTGGGTAGATGAAATAGAGAGAGTAGACTTAAAAATTGGCGATATTTTTAAGGTAATAGCTGGAGATGGAGCTACAACCAAAGAATATTATATCGATGTTAACGATTATAATAAAAACGATAATTCATTACTTGCTTCGATCACCTGGCCAGATATGCCTGGATTTATTAGTGATGCCTGGATTGGAGATACTATACCGGGTTTTAGTCCTACTTCTTCTGCATTCAATGTAATGCTGCCATTTGGTATTACTAATGTTCCTGCCATTGTAGCTAAACCACAGGATGTTAATGCAGAGATTGAAGTTGAACGGGCAGTATCGTTAAGCGGTGGATTTGATGAAAGAACCACGACATATACAGTTACATCCGAATCAGACACAATAGTATCAGTTTACAAGGTCACTTTTGATGTTGAAAAAGATTATTCTAATACCCAGCCCTATAGTCCCGAGCCTTTCTTTTCAGAATTAATTGCAAGGCAAAATGCCGTTAATACCTATGTTGAAATTGTAAATTCAGGAAACACACCCCTATTCCTCGATAATTATATGATTGTTGAATCAAGAACTGTAAAGAATCCTTATGATGCAATTACAATGTTTGGGGGACCTGATGATACCGATTATAAAAACAGGTATATGAAATATGTTCCCGGTTATAAATTTACAAAAGATACAACCGAATGGAGAGCTAATCCTGAAAGACTTATCCCGGATGCAAATGTTGACCCCTATGTGGCTCCCGGTGATGTTTTTGTTTTATTAAGGGCACATAAAATAATGGCTAAGGTATCGCCTCATTATGATGAATCTGACATCATATTTTTCCCAAGTATTTATACTGCCGATGATCCCGCTCACCCCGCATTAAATCCATGGGATGAAGATATTACTGAATTTTATAATGCAGCAGAGGTTTTTCTCGACAACCATTTTCTATTCAAAATTGTTGGAGATTCTATCCTGGATGGTGAAAAAGGACTATCTGATCCTGAGGATTTTGAACTGGTTGATGTTTTTGGTGATCCGGTAAACAACTATTGGACCATAGGAGGGATCAAATATTTTGATAATAATGAAGGTAAAAATTTAAATGTAATTCTTAAACCGGAAATTAGTGAGGGTAAGAAAATAATTGGTGAAGGTTTCGGAACCAGCCCTGAAGATACACATTGGAATGTAAGGTCAGCTAAAGTGGCCCCATTAACTCCATGGAAGGATCTGTCAAACAATATCGGGTTCCATGAAATGGATCCTGTAACAAAGTATATGTC
>JAGLSB010000071.1 GCA_023135955.1 Bacteroidales bacterium
TTCTAGAAGACCTGTTAAATCTTTCTGACCTTGTAAAGTTTGCAAAAGAGAATCCAGATCCTTCTGAAAATGAAACTCATCTGAGTCAGGCCTATATATTTGTTGAGAAAACTAAAATTGTTGAAGCTCCTAAGACTGAAGATATTCAGGATGAAGCTGATATTGAAAAGCAAAATATTTAAGATATGTTTAATTACGATTTTGCAAATCCCGGATTTTTATTTCTGCTGCTAGTGCTGCCACTAATAGTAGTTTTTTATATATTCCGACAAAGAAAGGATACTCCTGATATCAAACTTTCATCTCTTTCAGTGTTTTCCGGATCAAAAATTCCTTTCAGATTAATCTTAAAGCATTTTTTATTTGGATTAAGACTAATTGCTATGGCTTTACTTATTATTGCTTTAGCCCGTCCACAATCGACCGATTCATGGAGCGAGACATCAACGGAAGGAATAGATATCACACTTTGTCTGGACGTTTCAGGAAGTATGCGGGCTATGGATTTGAAGCCGGACAGATTAGAAGCAGCAAAAAATGTGGCTTCCGAATTTATTAATGGTAGAGAAAACGATAGGATTGCAATTGTAGCTTTTAGTGGAGAAAGTTTTACGGTTTGTCCTCTAACTTCAGACAGAGCCATTGCTGTTAATCAGCTGAATGATCTGAAATTTGGGATGATTGAAGATGGCACTGCAATAGGAATGGGACTGGCTACCTCGGTAAACAGACTTAAAGACAGCGACGCAGTTTCTAAAGTAGTTATATTATTAACTGACGGAGTTAATAATTCAGGAACCATAGGGCCGCTTACGGCTGCTGAGATTGCAAATGAATTTGGAATCAGAATCTATACTATTGGTATTGGCACTCAAGGAACTGCTCCAATTCAGGTTCAAACGCCTTTTGGTACGAGAACGCAGCAAATGCAGGTTGAGATTGATGAAGATGTATTGAAAGAAATTTCTGAAAAAACAGGGGGTATGTATTTTAGAGCTACAGATAATCAGTCACTTAAAGAGATTTATGTTGAAATTGACAAGCTGGAGAAAACCATACTCGATACTCAGGATTACAGCAAGAAGCATGAGGAATATTTTATATTTCTTCTTATTGGAATTGGATTAATATTATTGGATAAAGTATTGAGTTTAACAATTTTAAAATCATTGACTTAAAATCAGGACATGATAAGGTTTGAAAGAATTGAAATATTATATTTATTGATTGTAATTCCGGTTTTGGTGCTGCTATACCTGATTGCCGTACATTCTTCGAAGAGAAAATTTAAAAAGTTTGCTTCCTACGAGATGAAAGAATTTCTTTTTCCATTGGAATCTGGTTTCAGGAAAGCATTGAAATTTGGTATTTGGATATTAGCCTACGGTATTCTAATAATCGCTTTAGCCGGCCCTCAAGTTGGGTCAAAGCTAAAAGAAGTACAAAAAAGAGGAAGAGAAATTGTAATTGCATTAGATGTTTCTAATTCAATGCTGTCGGAAGATATTAAACCGAACAGGCTCGAAATGGCGAAACAATCATTAAGCCGAATGTTGAATGAGATGGAAGATGACAAGGTTGGATTAATTGTTTTTGCAGGCGATGCTTATACCCAGATTCCCATTACTAACGATTACGGAGCTGCTCGTCTTTTTTTGAATACTGTATCACCTGAGATTGTATCGAAGCAGGGCACAGCTGTTGCTGCTGCAATTGAACTTGCCAGTCGTTCTTTTACTCCTGAATCAGGGAATGGAAATCAATATGGTGCTAAATCGAGGGCAATTATTATTATCACAGATGGTGAAAACCATGAAGGGGATGCTATCGTTGCTGCAAAAGAAGCAGCAGATAAAGGAATAATTATACATACCATTGGTTTGGGGAGTCCTGAAGGAGTTCCAATTCCAATTTACCCGGGAAGTCGTGAATTCAGAAGAGACAAAGACGGAAATGTTGTTGTAAGTAAACTGGAAGAAACGGTTCTGAAGCAAATCGCAGGAATAACAAAGGGCTATTATGTAAGGGCAGGGAAAAATACTGCGGGTATTCAGCAACTTATGCTAAAGATTAATGAGCTCGAAACGGAAGAGTATACCACAAAGGTTTTTGCTGAATATATAGAACGATATCAGTTTTTTGTTGCGATAGCTCTTTTTTTATTGCTGATAGAATTTTTGATAATGCAGAAAAAGAGTTTATGGATGAGTAAATTTAAATTATTTGTTTGAGATGAAGATATCAGTAATTATTCTGTTAAGTATGGTATTTCTACCTTTGTCTTACGGGCAAAAGGAGAGGTCTTATAATAGAACAGGCGTAAAAAATTATAACTTAGGTGAATATAACAATGCAGAAGTAGATTTTATGAAGGCGCTGGAAGTTGATTCAACAGCCTTTGCGGCCAATTACAATACTGCAGCTACTCTATACAAACTTGAAAAATATGGAGAAGCAAACGAGATTCTTGCAAAGCTTGCAAACAATATTGAAAGCCCTCAACATCTTCCTGATATGCTGCATAATCTTGGGAATAATTTTTTGAAGCAAGATATGTACGAGCAAAGCATTGAAGCTTATAAGAATTCCTTACGTCTAAGACCCAGTGACGATGAAAGCAGATACAACCTCGCTTATGCACAAGCAAAGTTAAAGCAGCAGCAAGAAGAAAATAAGGACGACCAGAAACAGGATCAGGATAATAAGGATCAAGACGATCAGGAAGACAAGAAGGAAGATCAGCAGGAGCAACAGAATGAGGAAAATAAAGAACAGCAACAACAGCAACCTGAACCTAAGGAATTGTCAAAAGAAGATGTAGAAAGGATTCTTCAGGCAATTCAGGAACAAGAAAAGGATGTAAAAGAAAAAGTTGATAAAGAAAAAGCCAAAGTTCAAAAAGTAAAAACAGAAAAGGATTGGTAAAATGAGAAGTTTAGTGAAATCATCTCATATTAAATTATTTATCTTATTGATATCGTTTTATTTCGGTATTAGTTCCCTTGTAATTGCTCAGGAAAAAACCATTAAGGCAAGTGCTCCTTCGGTAGTTCAAGCTGGCACTGCCTTTAATTATTTGCTTTCTGGTGAAAACCAGGGGGAGGTGACCCTTGCTCCTCCAACTGGTGTGCGAATTCTGGCCGGACCATCTCAAATGGTAAGCTTCCGTAGCTCAAATATTAATGGAAGAATGCAATCTGTTAAAGAAGTTAGTTATACTTATGTTATGATAGCTGACAAAGAGGGTGATTATATTATTCCTTCGGCATTAATTAAGTCGGGTCGCAAAGAATACATATCTAATGAAGTAAGGTTTAAAGCTGTTAATTCATCTTCAAGCATTGGCGAATCTACATCAACCGGACTGCCACCAGCTGTTATTGTTCAACTTATTCCATCAAAAAGAAGTATTTATGAAGGAGAACAAATTGTCTTATCAACCAAAGTTTTAGTTAGGGAACAACTTCAGATAACTGGATTGAATTCTGCTTCTTCTGAAGGATTTTGGACAGAAGTTCTGGAGCCTGATGAGTTCGCCTTAAATGAAACAGTTGAAGGGCAGGCATATAGGACTCAGGTTATTAAACGCGATTTACTTACTGCTCAGAAAAAAGGAGAAGTAAAAATCGGGCCCTCAGTTATGGATGTAACCATTCAGAAAAAAGTAAAAAGTAGAAACAGTTTTTTCAATGATCCATTTTTTGATAATGCTTTTGGATCTTATGAAAATGTTCCACAGTCAGTTAAGTCAAATATTCTTACATTAAATATTAAACCTTTACCTGATAATGCGCCGGAAAATTTTAAAGGTGCAGTAGGAAGTTTTAAGATTACTTCAAGTTTGAACAAGGACAGTATAGAAACTAATGATGCCATTTCCCTTATAGTTAAATCAATTTTTTTGATGTAACATAATCCTTTGGCAATTGATAGAAGAAATTGAGTTTTTGAACCCAATCCAACATGAGGAAGGATTGATTTTTTCACAGTAATATTAATATTCTCGTATTTAACATTAAATTTGGCTTCTAATTTGGATATAATTAATTGAACATGCTCAAGATATTCATCTGGACCAATAAAAATGAAATTTTCTCCTTTGCTTACCATTGAATCGTTGTCATTATTAAACTCTATTACAAAATTAGGATTATCTAATGCAAATCCAAAACCACCATCGATTCTTCCTAAAGATCCATTAAGATCGATTAAAGAAAGATGAAGTCGCGA
>JAGLSB010000710.1 GCA_023135955.1 Bacteroidales bacterium
AATTTAAAACTCGTAGTTGCAGCTCTTGGTCAGCGCGACTACTCTTCAAGAGGTCCTGATCCTGCCAATATTTCAAATACTATAGTAAGCTCCGATTTCTTACGTAATTCTTCTATCCCCGACTTGCACTTTCAAATGCATTATACAATGAAAAACGATGCAGCGGGAACCAGTATTCTTCTGGGAACTGGCGCTGCCTATAAAACCATTGTACCAAGACTGTCATCAACTCAGTCTGGTATTACACATGTCGTTGAGGAAAAAGTAAATGGGTTAACAGCCATAGCATTTACTACAATTAGTTTAAAACCCGTAACTATAAAGATGATGACCCGTTATGGTGAGAATATAGCTGATGTTCTTTCTATTAGTGGATTTGTGGTAAAAGATTTAGCTGATATATCAACAGGAGATTATTCTATGACATATACACCCTTAAAAAATAGCACATATTGGACAGATATTCAGTCTAATGGTAAAAATATCCAAGTCGGAATCTTTGGCGGATATCTTAAAAACAATGGTACAAAAGAGAAAATGTCAGGAACTTCCAATCCAGTATTCGGTTTAGCTACGAATATCGAGTCCTTAATAAGAGTATCTCCTCGAGTAATGTTTATTTCAAACAAAACCAAAATAGCTTGCGAGATTGAATATACTTCTGCTGCTTATGGTAGTAATTATGATGTAAATTATATCCCGGCAAATACAAATTCTGTAGCAAATTTGCGATTATTAATGAGTGTGATTTATTCATTCTAGGTCTTTTTAATATTATTCAAACACATTATTAGTTATTTCATGCTTTACAGAGTTCTTCATATCTTTAGGCATGCAAGATGATATAGAAATATATAGACAGTCATTAATAAATGAATGTAAATTTACAAGCTCAAGAAGTCAGGGCCCGGGTGGACAAAACGTTAATAAAGTAAATTCCAGGATTGAATTGAGATTTGACGTATCAAGCTCCCTCACACTAAATGAAGGACAGAAATCACTGTTATTCACCAAATTAAAAAACAGAATATCTACAGAAGGAATTCTTATTTTAACATCCCAGGTTTCACGAACACAAACAAAAAACAAAGAAGATGTTATTGAGAAATTCATCCAATTAATTGTTCGTGGGCTGAAAAAACCAAAAAAAAGAATCCCTACCAAAGTCACAAAAACCTCGATTGAAAGAAGAATCACTGCAAAAAAGAAACTATCGGAAAAGAAAACAAACAGAGGTAAGGTTGATAATGACATTATTTAAAAATAAATATCGTATAGATTCTAATAGAATGTCTGAATGGGATTATTCAGGAAATGGATATTAACCATTTTTAATTACCTTCGGCAAAATTTTATTTATGGATCTAAAATCAATCATAAAACCAATTATAGCTGCCATCAAGGCAGGTGAAAAAATCAAAGAGATTTATGATTCTGCTGATTTTAGTGTAAGTTATAAAAAAGATGATTCTCCTCTAACAACAGCAGATATGGCTGCAAACGATATTATCATTTCATATCTAGAAGAGACTGATTATCCTATTTTATCTGAAGAAAATAAACAAATTGATTTCAAGGACAGAAAAGACTGGACTACATTCTGGCTGGTTGATCCGCTCGATGGAACAAAGGAATTTATCAATAAAAGAGATGAATTTACAGTGAACATCGCGCTCATTTCCAATGAAATTCCAGTATTTGGTGTTATTTATGCGCCTATATTAAAAAAACTTTATTTTGGAGCAGAAGCAATGGGATCATTTAGTATGAATATTAAAGAAAATACTATTATTGATGAAGATATTCTAAGTCATACAATCAACTTAAGCAACAGTAATAATTCAGATTCTCAGGTTTTAAAAGTAGTTGCCAGCAGATCTCATCTCAGCGATGAAACACTGGAATATGTCAATACTCTAAAAACGAATGATAAGGAAATTGAATTTGTTTCGAAAGGTTCTTCACTGAAATTATGTCTGGTTGCAGAAGGATCTGCGGATATTTATCCAAGACTCGGTCCTACAATGGAATGGGATGTAGCTGCCGGACATGCAATAATAAAATATTCGGGCAAAAAATTAATCGATTTTCATTCGAAACAAGAGTTAAAATATAATAAAGAAAATTTATTAAACCCTTGGTTTATAGCAAAATAAATAAATTATGACTACTGAAAATATCTTTCCGGATTTTACAAGATCAATTGGCAGGGCTGTAAAAGAGAATAGACTTGGACAAAAAGGTAAAGTAATCTGGCTAACCGGATTATCTGGTTCAGGTAAAACTACACTCGCCATTGGAATAGAAAAAGCACTTTTTGATCAGGGCAGATTTGCTATGATACTCGATGGTGACAATATACGATCTGGAATTAATAACAACCTGGGCTTTTCAGCAGAAGATCGGAAAGAAAATATCCGTCGAATTGCAGAAGTTGCAAAATTATTTGCTGATGCAGGAATAATAACCATCGCTGCCTTTATTAGTCCAACTGTTGAAATCAGACAAATGGCGCGAGGGATAATAGGTCAAAAGGATTATTTTGAAGTATATATAAATACTCCACTGGAGGTTTGTGAAAAACGCGATGCAAAAGGTCTATATCAAAAAGCCCGCAAGGGTGAAATCTCTGATTTCACTGGCATCTCCTCTCCTTTCGATGATCCGTTGAATCCAAACATTATAATTAACACAGATGGAAAATCTGTCGAAGAATGTGTGAATAGAATTGTTGAAGCAATTCAGAAAGACATTAAATAAACAAGGCAATGCTCACCAGAGATGAATCTAAACATTTGCGAGAGGAGTTCTGGGAACGATTCCGTAACTATTCTGCTGTCAGAAGAAAGCAAAAGGGCAAGTCGGGTCTATGGATAATGAACCATACGAAAATTCCCCAATTGAAACTTAAATTTGAGTTCGGCAAGGAAAAAGCAATTGTCGGTATTGACATTGAGACCAGAAACGTTGACAAAAGAATTGAGTTATTTGGGAAACTTGAACAATTCAAAACCATTCTGGAAACGACAATGAGTGTGGAGCTAAAATGGGAACTGGAATATAATCTAGAGAACGGAAAATCAATTAGTCGCATTTACACAGAAAAATCGGACGTAAACATCTACAATAAAGAAGATTGGCCCGAAGTCTTTCCTTTTCTATACAAGAATATGATGAAGCTAGAGAAATTCTATGAAGAATATTGGGAGGTTTTGAAATACTAGGATGGTGTTGAGACGCACGATTGTGCGTCTGTACAATTAATGTGATAGTGGCTGATAAATATCAAAAATGAAATGTTTACTTAATTAATTGACAAAAGAGAAAGTCTCAAAATTTACCTAATTTTACAACATCAGCAATTTAGCACATTAACAGTACAGACGCAAAATCTTGCGTCTCAACA
>JAGLSB010000711.1 GCA_023135955.1 Bacteroidales bacterium
GCCGTCAAAGATACTGGGGTGAACCATTCCCGGTTATTCATTGGGAGGATGGAGAGATCAGCCTACTGGAAGAAGGTGAATTACCACTTCTATTACCTGAGCTTGAAAAGTTTGAGCCGGGCGATTCGGGTGAATCTCCGCTTTCAAATGCAGGCGATTGGTTGATTGTCAAAGATAAAAACGGACGAAAAGGACGTAGAGAAACCAATACCATGCCTCAATGGGCCGGCTCCTGTTGGTATTATCTAAGGTATATAGATCCTCTCAATACTGAATCCATATTTGATAAGAAAAAAGAAAATTACTGGATGCCTGTAGACCTCTATATTGGTGGAGCAGAGCATGCAGTCTTACATTTACTTTATAGCAGATTTTGGCATAAAGTTTTATTCGACTTAGGAATCGTTTCTACCGATGAACCTTATACCAAGCTTTTTAATCAGGGAATGATTCTTGCCTTTGCCTATGAGACAAAAACCGGGGCTAAAGTAAGCGGTGATCTTGTTGAGCAGAAAGAAAGTAAATATTATCATAAAGAAACCGGAGAAGAACTTAAGCAGATTGTGGCAAAAATGTCGAAATCGCTAAAAAATGTTGTAAATCCCGACGATGTTACATCAAAATACGGAGCCGACTCACTTCGCTTGTACGAAATGTTTATGGGTCCGCTTGATGCTGCAAAACCGTGGGACGATAAAGGAGTTAAGGGTGTTTTCGGATTCCTGTCTAAAGCCTTCAGGTTTTTTGCGAATCCCGATAATATTACTGATGATGAAGAGGATAAAGATACTTTGAGGGCCCTTCATCAGACTATTAAAAAAGTTGAGGCGGATATTGAAAATCTGCATTTTAATACTGCCGTGTCTGCCTATATGATATTTACTAATCATGTTATTAAAAAGGGAAAAGTAAGTAAAAAGACGGCTGAAAACTTTGCTTTGATTCTGGCACCTTTTGCCCCACATTTAGCGGAAGAATTATGGCAGATATATGGACACAATGATACTTTAGCTTATGAATCCTGGCCTCTCGTTGATGAATCATATCTGACAGAGAATAGCTTCGAATATCCTGTTTCATTTAATGGGAAAATGCGTTTTAAAATGGAGCTTTCATTAGATATGGATAGAGGAGCAATTGAAGAAGAAGTATTGAAAGACGAGAGATCACAAAAATGGCTCGACGGTAAAACACCCAAAAAGGTGATTGTTGTACCCGGAAAGATAATCAATTTTGTAATCTGAGATATGAACAATCATAAATCGCCAAGCTCCATAGGAGCGAAATCTAGTTTCGCTCCTATGGAGCTAATAAAGAATATGCAATCATTTGCTACAAAGATATTGCTCCTCGGGAGCAAATAGAATAGTCGCAAAAGTGAAATTATTTATATTATATATTGTGGATATGTGATCTTTGCATTACAGAAAAGGAATTTTTTTGTATATACATTTCCTTTTAGGGTAAAATGAAAAAACGATTATAGAAATATGCAAATAAGCTTCAAAATATTCAGGCTGTTTATCATCATTGTCGGAATTACAGTTATACAATCCTGTAGAAATCAGGATGAAACCAAAGACGAACCGGAGGAAGTTATATCAGAAGAAGTAATTCAAATTCCTGAACCAATAATTGATTATGGGAGAATAATGATCGACTCTTTCGAGATACTTGAAGGAAGAATTAAAAGAGACCAGCCATTATCAATTTTACTCGGACAATTTGGTGTAGGTCATGGAGATATAAATGAGATTGTATTGAAATCGAAAGATATTTTTAATCTTCGAAAAATAAGATCAGGTCGCCCATACCTTGCGTTTTTCAGCTCCGATTCTACACATATTCTCGACTATTTCGTTTATGAGCATACACCTCTGGAATATCTTGCTTTTCAGTTTAGAGACTCTGTTCAGGTTTGGGAAGGGCAGAAGCAGGTTGATACTATAAGATCTTTCTTTTCTGCAAGTATTGAAAGCTCTTTATGGAATTCTATGATTGATAATGATGTAAATCCTATGCTCGCAATAGAATTATCAGAAATTTATGCCTGGTCAATAGATTTTTTTGGATTACAGGAAAGAGATAGTTTAAGAGTAATTTATGATGAATATTTTGTCGATTCAATCTCAATAGGTATTGGTAGTATTCATGGGGCTTATTTTAATCATATGAGGACAGATTTCTGGGCTATTCCTTTCGCGCAGGACAGTATTATGGATTTCTATGAAGAAGACGGGAAAAGCCTTCGAAAAGCGTTTTTAAAGGCTCCTTTAAGATTTTCACGAATTAGTTCCAGATTTTCAAACTCCAGAATGCATCCAATCCTGAAAATAAGAAGACCTCATCATGGTGTGGATTATGCGGCACCCATTGGAACACCTGTGAATGCAATAGGAGATGGTGTTGTTATAAAGAAGGAATATTCAGGAGGAGCAGGATATATGCTAAAAATAAAGCATAATTCAGTTTACAGTACTGCTTATTTGCACCTTAGCAAGTATGGTGAGGGTATAAAAAATGGAGGCTATGTAAAACAAGGACAGGTAATTGGATATGTCGGTAGTACAGGTCTTTCTACTGGTCCTCATCTCGATTATAGGTTCTATAAAAATGGAGCAGCCATCGATCCTCTAAAAGTAAAAGCTCCACCTGTGGCACCTGTCAGGGAAGAGAATATGGAAAGGTTTAATGAAGTGAAGAAGAGAGTGATGGGAGAAGTGAGAAGAGGGGAATAAGTGATTTCGTGATTACGCGGTTACGTGAATACGAATCCAATTATTAAGTATATCTTCATTCAGCATTAAGAAAAGAAGATTTAACTGCAAGGTTCGCTAAGAAATCAGAAAAGAACGCAAAGAATAAGTATCACTATTTTATCTCGTTTCTCATCATTCAATCATTCAACCATTCAAACCTTCCCTATCCCATCCAAAACCTCCTTAACCACTCGAGGAAAATGTTCCTGTTCCAATACATGAATTTTATCAGCTAAGCTTTCTGGTGTGTCGTGAGATTCCACTTCGCATGTTGCCTGGAAAATAATATTTCCCTCATCATATTTTTCATTGACAAAATGGATGCTAATGCCTGATTTTTTTTCACCATTTTCAATTATGGCTTTATGAACATTCATACCATACATACCTTTACCTCCATATGCTGGTAAAAGTGCGGGATGAATGTTAATAATTTTGTTTGGGAAAGCTTCTATCAGGAAAGTAGGTATTAACCATAGGAATCCTGCAAGAACAATAAGATCAATATCTTTGAAATAATCCAGAAATTTTTCCGAGTTAAATTCTTCTCTCGTGAAACATACCGATTTTACTCCAAGGTTGACTGCTCTTTCCAAAACAAAAGCATTTTTGTTATTTGAAAGAATTAAATCAACTTCAGATTTGGACTCATCATTAAAAAATCGAACAATATTTTCAGCATTAGTTCCGGAACCCGATGCTAGTATAGCTATTTTGTTAGTATTCACGTATATAAAGGATAAAGTTAATAGTCCATTTTTCGAATGAAATTAATAAAGAGAAATTATATTTTACAAAAAAAAGTAGAATCCAGTGCAATTTATATATTTTTTTGTTTGTTTTTATGTGATTATTGCATTTCTTTGCACAGTCAAAAAGTAAATCTATTTATTAATTAAAAATTACAAAAATGTCTGATACTGCATCAAGAGTTAAAGCTATTATCGTAGACAAATTAGGTGTTGATGAAAACGAAGTTACTCCAGAAGCTAGCTTCACTAATGATCTCGGAGCAGACTCACTCGACACTGTTGAGTTGATTATGGAATTTGAGAAAGAATTTAACATTGGCATTCCTGATGATCAAGCTGAGAATATCAGCACTGTTGGAGAAGCCACTAAGTACATCGAGGAAAACGCTAAGTAATTTGTAATTAATTTTTCAGTATAATGGAATTAAAGAGAGTTGTAGTAACCGGCTTAGGTGCTCTAACTCCCATTGGGAATAATGTCCATGATTTTTGGACTAATCTTGTTGATGGAGTTAGTGGGTCTGATTTGATTGTCGGTTTTAATACTGAAAAATTTAAAACAAAATTCGCCTGTGAGATAAAGAATTTTGATCCACTAGAATTTTTTGAGCGTAAGGCAGCCAGGAAACTGGATCCTTATGCGCAATTTGCCCTGGTAGCAGTCGATGAGGCTGTAAAAGATAGTGGCATGAAGCTCGATGAACTCGATACCGATGAAATTGGTGTTATCTGGGCTTCAGGTATTGGTGGATTAGAAACATTTACAGAAGAAATTAAGGGCTATTGCAAAGGAAACTTTATTCCTCGCTTTAGCCCGTTTTTTATTCCTAAGATGATTTCTGATATTGCTGCAGGGCATATATCGATAAAATACGGATTTAGAGGTCCCAATTATGGTACTGTGTCTGCATGTGCTTCTTCTACTAATGCATTAATTGATGCCTTTAACCTTATTCGTTTGGGTAAGTGCAGCATTATTGTTACTGGAGGTTCTGAAGCTTCTGTCAATGAAGCCGGGGTTGGTGGATTTAGCAGTATGCAAGCAATTTCAGCAAATAATGAGAATTATAAAACAGCCTCCAGGCCATTTGATGTAAGCCGCGATGGCTTTGTCATAGGTGAAGGTGCCGGTGCCCTGATTCTTGAAGAGTATGAGCATGCCAAAGCACGAGGAGCTAAAATATATGCAGAAGTAGGAGGAGGAGGAATGTCGGCTGATGCTTTTCATCTTACGGCTCCCCATCCTGAAGGTAAAGGTGCAAGTTTGGCTATGGAGCGTGCCCTTAAAGATTCCGGAATGAAGCCCGAAGAAATTGATTATATTAATGTTCACGGTACCGCTACGCCTGTTGGAGACGTTCCTGAAACTCTCGCTGTGAAAGATGTTTTTGGTGAACATGCTTATAAAATGAATATCAGTGCAACTAAATCAATGACCGGTCACTTATTGGGAGCTGCAGGAGCTGTTGAAGCCATGGCAGCAATTTTGTCAACCCTTTATGATATAGTACCCCCAACTGCACACCTTGAAAATATTGATCCTCAAATAGATCCAAAATTAAATCTTACTCCTAAAAAGGCTCAAAAAAGAGTTGTAAATGCTGCTCTCAGCAATACTTTTGGATTTGGAGGACATAATACATCTATTATTTTTAAAAAGTTAAGTGAGTAGCTTTGTATAAGTTAATTGCACGTCTTATTATACTTCCATTCAGAAAAAACAGGAAATTAGTTAAGAAATTAATTCCAATTCTGGGTTTTATCCCTTCTCGTATAAATCTTTACGAAATTGCTTTTATCCATAAATCCGCTTCTGTTGTTTTGCCAAATGGAGAAGTAATAAATAATGAAAGGCTTGAATTCTTAGGCGATGCTATTTTAGATGCCATCGTTGCAGATTATCTGCTTAAGCGCTTCCCTGATAAAAATGAGGGATTCCTGACAAAGATGAGGTCCAAGATGGTAAAAAGAAAGCACCTTAATTTATTAGCTTACCGTATCGGTATAAATCAATTTATTGTTAGTCAGACTAGTGTAGCAGAAGTCTCAAAACATCTTTATGGAAATGCTTTTGAAGCATTATTGGGTGCAATTTTTCTCGAAAGAGGCTATAATTGCACTTATAAGTTTATTGAAAGAATTATTGATAAATACGTTAATATAGAGAAACTTCGACAAATAGATAGCGATTATAAAAGTAAGCTTATAGAATGGGCACAGAAAGAAAAGCACGAAGTAATTTTTGAATCAAAGGAGGACTCAAATTCTCAGAACAAGCATCCTCATTTTATCAGTCATATTCGGATCTTAAAAAATGAAATAGGAAAAGGGATGGGGAATTCAAAAAAGGAGGCTGAGCAGAAAGCAGCAAAGATGGCTCTTGAAAAAATGTCCAGGTAATACTTTTCTATTTCTCAAAATCCCTTTTTTTCTTATACATTTGTAGTCTAAATTGGCTCTGTTGAATAGGAAGGATTGCTACTATATAACATGATACTGTTATTTTCAATTTAAAATTGCGGCTTTTTTGCCCGCACACTGGACTGGTTGCTGGTTTTCTGAGTGGAGTTGATCTTCTTCCCAGCAACAAGTACCCAGCAACTAGAAACTCTTCATAATTAATCTACAACAGAGTCTATAATTTCATTTTTCAGAAATGATTAAAAAAATTAAACTAGATTATAAGCCCGATTTTGACTTTCTTTTGATTGCTATTGTTTCTTTTGAAAAGGATTATAAATTGGTTTGGGATATAAATAATAGTCTAAATTTTGATTTTGTTAGAGAAGACGATTATAAAGTATTCAATACAAAAAGCAAATCTGAGCAGACTTTTCCGTCATTTGTCTTCAAAAACCATGATCAATATATTAACTACAGGCTTCTTACAAATAAATCTGATCAGGGATTTCTTTTGGATGAATTAAAGAATATTGATTATTTATTGCTTATACGGGGTGATTTTCTTGAGGAATATGATAAAATATTTCAGAAGAAACTTCAGAAATTGCAATCAGTTCAATCTGCATTTATAATTGAGGTAAAGAAATTAAAAGCAAAAGATCGCTTGCTCGAAGAATAACTCGGTTCATGTCAATACCAGTTATATCAGGCTACGGATAAAAGGATATAATGTAGACCATATTGGAATGTCGAGATAATTTTGATAGCCCTCTCCAAATAAATTTTGCACGATTATTGGCTGCTTCAGTAAGGGGAAATGTAATTTTCTGTAGAAGGAAAAAATCCTAAAGATAAGATCAAGAATCATATCGAGGAAAAGCAATAATATTATTATGAAGGCAAACAACCGATCAGTAGATAGCAATACAAGTCCTGGATAAATAGTTGTCTGAGAGACCATTACCATCATCCAAACAGATAGTTTTAGGATCATAAAAGGGGTGAGTAAGAATTCGGCATTTCCTTTTGTGCTACAAAGAATTAATACAAGTTTTCCCAGACCTAAAGCTAAACAATATGACATTACAAATTTCCAGGGAAAACTCTCTACGGGCAGGGAAAATAATCCGGCAATAAAAACCAATGGTTTTACGAAAGAAAGAATAAAATGCAAACGTCCAGCCT
>JAGLSB010000712.1 GCA_023135955.1 Bacteroidales bacterium
GATAAAATGAATACCTCTGATGATTTCTTCCTTGGAGGTAGAAGTTTAACAGGAATTGTCATTGCTGGTTCAATGTTACTTACCAATATTTCTACGGAACACCTGATTGGAATGAATGGCTCTTCATACAAAAATGGATTTATAATTATTGGGTGGGAGGTAACTTCAGCCCTGGCATTAGTAGTAGCAGCCCTTTATTTTATTCCGAAGTATTTAAGGATGGGACTAACAACGATCCCTGAATATCTGGAAAAACGATTTGATGGAACAACCCGTAGTTTTATCGCACTATTTCTCATATTATCATTTGTTTTCACTCTATTACCTATTGTGTTATATACCGGTGCCATTAATCTGGAAAGTATATTTAATATTTCAGAAGTGCTGGAAGTAAGTAAAGCACAAGGATTGTGGATAACTGTGGTTGGTGTGGGTGCACTTGGGTCCTTTTATGCAATATTTGGAGGATTAAAAGCAGTAGCTGTTTCTGACACAATAAATGGTTATGGATTATTGATTGGTGGGATATTGGTACCGGTAATTGCTCTTTTTAGTATTGGTGACGGGCATGTTATGGATGGTCTTAGTAAAGTATTTCATCATGCACCCGAGAAATTTAATGTTGTAGGTGCAAAAGATTCAGTAATGCCATTTGGAGTTCTGTTTACAGGATTGATTATCAATCAACTTTATTTTTGGGGGATGAATCAAACCATAATACAGCGCGCTCTGGGTGCAAAAAACCTTAAAGAAGCACAAAAAGGATTGCTTTTTACAGGCGTTTTGAAAATTTTTGTCCCTGTTATTATTATCCTTCCCGGTGTTATTGGTTTCTATTATTTTGGAGATTCTATGTACGAAAACCAGGATCATATTTATCCTGCACTTATTAAGAAAGTACTACCAAAGTGGATGGTTGGATTTTTTGCAGCAGTTGTTATGGGAGCTGTTTTGAGTACTTTCAATAGCGTTTTGAATAGTGCGGCCACTATTTTTAGTATCGATATTTACAAAAGGCATATTAACAAAAACGCTAAAGGAAGACAAATTGTTTGGATTGGAAGAGGAACCTCTTCAGTCCTGGCAGTTTTCGCGATTTTATCTGCGCCTTTAGTAGCCGGAGCACCCGATGGATTATATCAGTTACTACAGCAACTTAACGGAATTTTCTTTATACCGGTGGCGTCAATCATGTTGGCAGGATTTTTCCTTAAACATATTTCAGCAGCAGGAGCAAAAGCTGCATTGTTTTTTGGATTGTCATTTTATATAATTACAACATTTATATTGAAAGTTGATATTCATTTTATTCATATTTGGGGTATTGAATTTCTGTTGAATATGCTCATAATGTTTGTTGTGTCGTATTATTATCCAAGGGTAAGATTTGCGGATACAGCAGAGGAGGTAAAAATTGAGATGACAGGCTGGAAATATGCGAAACATCTTTCGGTTGTGCTTGTAATCATTACAATTTCTATTTACATCGCACTTGGTCATAGTAATTAGGAAGTATTAATGCTTTGTGCCTGAATACCTGAATAGCTGAATAAGCCCAGAACATACAATAAAATTATTGAATCTCATATGTCTATATTTCATTTCATATATTGTTTTTATTGAGTTGGTGCTAAGGTGAGTCTGTGTAATAACTCAATTTACTTATAAATATAGTTCAACTGGTAAATTCCTTGGAGACCGAAGCTTATGGCGAGGGATTTGATGTTGGACAAAGCTTTGGCGAACTACCCTATATTTTTATTGCGTGTTACCGCCTGTACTTCATTGTTTCTTAAGCTTTTTAAGTCGAGTTTGATATGATTGAAAGTAGTTTCTTTGTGTTTTCTCATCCAGGAATGAAGAAAAGGTTAATTTCTTAACTAATTCAGTTTGATTTAGCATCATTTTTAGTATATCATCATAAATATTTTCGCTAATCCCTGCCTTTTCCGAAAGAACTTTTATTTGCTGAATAGTTTTCCCTTGAGTTAAACTTTTAGGTAAAAGCCCATCATCCAATGCAAAATCTTTATCCTCGATATGTATCCTACTGTTTAATAAGTCATATGCAGGGCTTAACTTAAAATCTCCCAATGAAGTTTCAATTAATGAGAAATTTTTAAAATGTGCATCTCCATTCGAAAATAAATAATTAAATATTATTATTTTCAGTAGTTTAGGTGCTTCAAGAAGATAGGCTGGGACAAACTTTTTCAGTATCTGAAATAGTTCCAAATAGTTACCTGTATACTTATAATGCTCCGTATGCGTTTGAGGAGTTCTTCCTGCAAGTGATGCAAAATCTTCCTGTGCTAGCTTTGAACCATCTTCTTTTAAATCAAATCTTTTTGTAATATATGCAGGAGTTCCATTTTTAAAAAAAATCAGAGCATTTTCAGCTGTATCAATACTATAAGCTTGCTTAGCAATTTGCATTGTCAAATGTTCGTTGGCTGGCATTTGTTCTTGTTTTTTACCAGCGCTTGGAATTGGTTTTAAAATATATTCTCCCTGTTCACCATCTCTGATAAGTCTTAGTTTATTTTTTTCAAGCAACACAGAAAATTTTTCTTGAACACCCGAAATAGACATTCGCTTACGATTATCATCAAATAATTTATCTGTTTCTGGATTTGATGCAGGCGAATCATATAGTAAAACGTGATATACTTTTTTACCTTTAAAAACTTTTGACAGGCATGCTCTACTGTACGTGGTATAACCTTCTGCTAAAGTTCCAGGACAATATTTTATATCATTTAACGTCATATGTTTATGCTTTCTTAACTACTCTTACAGCACCTATATTATCGTTCTTTGCTGTTGTTAGAAGCAAGCCAAAATAATCGCTTGTGTCTATTCTATTTAGTTTACATACTATTTGTTTATTTGAGCCTTCTGGTAGCATATTATAAAAAAATGGAAACAAATATTTTGAATGATATTCTTGTTGTTGTTTAGAAAAAGTTAAACTAATATAAGGCTTCGAATCATCGTTCATCCATGAATCATTATATCTAAAGGTAAATGAACCATTATCATGCTGAATTAATTCGCCTGCTTCCATATTCTTATATAGTATTGTTGCTTGTCTCATCAGTTACTTGTTTTTTAACCTTTAAGCAAATCTCTAAACCTAAAACATCGGCTAATTTCTGAATTGTCTTTAAAGTAGGATTACCTTTGCCACTTTCGAACTGCTTTAATGTTCTTAAGCCAACTCCTGACAATTTAGCCAAGTTTTCTTGGTTTACCTGTAGGTTTTCTCTACGCTCTTTTATTGTATCAATCAAATTCTTAAAGTGCATTATAAGGCTCTTTTATTTGTAAAAATACAAATATTTACCATTAAATCACTAAAAAGAGCAATTAATTGCACTAATTAATGTATTAATATTGTGAAGGACATTTGTTATTGCCTAAAAGGGCATTATATGGCACTTTGTTTTGTATTGGCGGTAACGTCAGTTTGTCTAAAAACCACCGTTTTTGGTTTATTTTATCTTAAAATTAGCTGTTTTGACGGCATTTCAAAAATAATTAGCTGATTTTCAATACTGAATATGAATATCCTAAATTCAATCTATGCGTTGATATTTGCCTGAAGATACGGTTAATAGCAAAAGAAAGTCTGCTTAACTCTCTCAACTGCCTTTTTCCAATTATGTTTATAATCCGACTCAGGTTATATGCCGTTATCATAAACCCAACATCTGCGCTTGCTCTTTCAATTGATTTTTTTTTGATTATGTAGTTAAAACCCCATTGCCTTTTAATCGTTCCATATGGATGTTCGACAATGGCTTGTCGACGTTTATAATAGCTTTGATATTGTTCTACTCTTTGCTTGTTAAGTTCAATAAGTTCTAATG
>JAGLSB010000713.1 GCA_023135955.1 Bacteroidales bacterium
TAAATACAGATACGCCCATAGTCTGACCGGGAATGCTCATTAGAATTCCAATAATACCTACAAACAAGATAATCCAACCATAAAATATTGGCAGTCGGGCTGGAGAAAAAGGAATTTTTGCAGGAATCTTTATCATGTTGCTACAAAGGAACTCAAGAAAATTGGAAATTGAAATTGAAAGCAACTATTTTATCAGGTTTATCATCATATAATTGTACCAATAATTGATCGGCGTTCTTATTTGTAATAATTTAGCTAAGAATATGATATGGTATTACTTCAAGATTATTGAAATTATAAACTATTATCATGAAACGAATATTTACATTTTGGATTTTTATAACAATATGCCAGTTCTCCTTCTCGCAGAGCAATTTTAATACAGAAGAATTTATGCTTTATAGAGAAACGGTGAAAGACATGACAACCGTAGAACTTTTAGAGAAATATTCTCCTCAGACAAGCTATTATTCCAGTCGGGAACAACCAGGTTCTTTAGAAGGGTTTTTGTATCTGGACTCTATTGATATACGCTATGACCTGACCCCGGCAGAAAAAGAAATGATTGCAGACAATCATTTTGTAGTAAGCGAGCGACTCTCTGACAGATCATTTGCACAATCTTTACTTGATATTTACCTTGCTGATTTACCTCTTTTCATAAGCACAGATTTAATTTTACATGCCCTCCATTGTAGTTATGATAAAATGCTGCAAGAGCTGGAATATACACTGCTTGAAGGAAATCTTAATCTATTGCTGTCAGCAATGCGCGCACAGCTGGATAATCTATACACTCAGAACAATATTCCTGAAATTACCCAGGCAATTGAAGACGCCGATTTATTCCTGGCCATAGGATTAAGCTTATTATCAGGGAATGATGTATTACCAAAGTTCGACAAATCAGGGAATTACACTATTTTATTAGAAGAAATACTTAAGGACGATCCAAAATTGTTGAAAATAGCTTTATTTAGTGAGCATGAAAGAAAATTTGACGCAAGCCAATTTACTCCAAGAGGACATTATACAGAATTGTTTTGGGATAATGGTGAGACGAGAGACCTTAAAAATTATTTTCGAGCGATGATGTGGTTAGGACGCGCCGACTTTTTTCTTACATCGCCACCTGTTGCAGAGGGAGAAGACGAGTGGTCTGAGGCAGATATATTAAGAATGAACCTTGGGGCTGTCATTTTAAACGATCTTTTAGATATGTCGGGTAAAAAGGATTTACTTCGACTGCATGAAAAAATAATTGGATTCTTTGTAGGGCCGGATGATAACCTGAGCCCCTTGGAGCTTGATGGAATCCTTGCAAAACATGATATTAACACTCAGAAACTATTGGAGAGTGATGTTTTTTTGACATTTCAGGAAGAGTTAATGGCAAGTGATGATTATGGGCAGAAAATTATGTCTAATTTTTTTATTGTTGATGCAGACAAAGATAATCCTGCAGAATTACCTATTTCTTATAAATTACTGGGACAGAAATTTATTATAGACTCCTATATATTTAGTCAGGTTGTTTACGACCGGGTTTATCATAATGATGTTGAGGTGTTTAGAATGATGCCGGATCCTCTTGATATTATGTTTGTGCTCGGAAACGAAGATGCCCTCCCATTACTTGAAGAGGAGTTGGAAAAATATCATTACGCATATAAACTTGAGGAATTGCGCTATCTCGTTGATGCTTATGATAATGATTTCTGGGAGCAATCATTATATAATACATGGTTAAGTGCAATCAGAGAATTAAATCCACCTGAAGATAAAAGTGGATATCCGTTTTTTATGAACACTGTGGAATGGCAGGTTGAAAAACTAAATACCCAACTTGCTTCATGGACAGAGTTACGGCATGATAATGTTCTTTATGCTAAACAATCTTATACAGGAGGGGCCGGATGTTCTTTTCCACATGTTTATATTGAACCTTACCCGGGTTTTTATGAAAACCTGTATAATTTTTCTGCCTCAGCTGGTAATTTCTTCTTAACAGAACTTAACGGTGTAGAGCTTGATATGAAAGAAAAGCTTACGGGGTTTTATGAGACATTCGGTAATCATATGTTGAAGCTTAAGACTATCTCGGAGAAAGAATTAAGACAAGAAGAGTTTACTTCAGATGATATTTCTTATTTAAAGCGATTTGTAAATGGGGGGATGATATCGGGTCCATGGATAACCGGATGGTTTCTGGATTTATTCTATGTTACCGAAAAAGGTCTCGAAGAAGATTATCTTGTGATAGATGTTCATACACAACCTACTGATGAATCCGGGAACATTGTTGGGAATGTTCTACATGTGGGTACCGGAGATATTAATCTTGGAATTTTTTGTACAGGTTCTCCTTCAAATAATTATCAGCAAATGGCTTTTGTGGGTCCGGTAATGTCCTATCATGAAAAAACAGAACCCAACTGGAAAAGATTGAATGATGAGGAGTGGGGAGAGTTTTTTGGCTGGGATCCTGACGCGGAAAGACCCTTACGTCCGGGTTGGGCATATCAGTATTTAATTGATAAAAATGGAAATAAGGTTGAAAATAATGAGGAGCCAAATTTAAAGGGGATTGAATTTATTGGTACAGATATTATTCCAATACAAGAACCGAATGATATTGCCTACATTTTATTGTATCCTAATCCAGCTTCAGAATCAACAATGTTAAGGTTTATATTGAATAAAGAGAATGATCTCAGCCTCCATGTTTATGATATGTTAGGCAGGGAAGTTTATCAGGAATTTCATCCTGATTTGATGGCAGGAGAGCACGATTTTACCTTGAAAATAAATGAATATAATAAAGGATTGTATTATGTGAAAGTGGCCACTGGAAAGGCCAACAAGGTGACAAAGTTAATTGTTAAGTAAAAAAGTTAGGTGGCGGGTGGGTGTTCTATTCAAAACCCCACTATTAATCAGGTTTTATCCTCTATCTCAATTTTAACGATTTTATATCCTTTCCACACTTCAACGGCGGCAAATAATACGCCGGCGAATAAAAACGCCATTCCAGAAAGGAAACTGATTATAACGAGAGTATTAACCGATTCTATCGAACTGATATTGTTGAAGCCGATTAATAAGGAAGTAAGAATGAATAAGGCGACCCCCACAGAATATGAAAAAACCGCGTTTCTGATCAGGGCGATCCGGAAAAACAGTTTTTTAATTTGCAAGTCCACGCTAGAATGATATGAGTCATTTTTTATCGTTTCGCGCTTGGACTTCCGGCTTTCGTCTTTTAATAACCGTATTCTGTTAACCACTAAAGAATATTTATTATTCATGCCAAGCAGCAAAAGAGCACATGCCGATATCATAATCCCCGGTGCAAGCATTATCTGAATTAATCCTGAGGCGGAATCCATATAGTTTTTTGTTTAAAATTAATAAATATATGACGAATAAATAAGGAGTAGGCCAAAAGAAAGTTTTGAACACCAACTTTTATCGTATTATAACTGCCAGTTTTTTCAAACAAAAAAATAAACACATAATATGCTTCTTAAAAACCCAAATTTGTAACTTGCTTAACTACAGAGAACAGGCCCGGGCACTATTTAGAATGAATATGAATTTACTATTTATGAACACAGATGACATTTATTGTTATTTGAATCACAATAAAATAATATCTTTGTCGCGATAATAGAAAAAGATTATTAAATGAAAAATATATAATTATGCCAGATCAAGAGAAGCTAGTGAAAGAACTAGCAGACAAACACGGTCGTAAACGAGAATTTCTTCTTCCTATTCTTCAGGAGTTAGTTTATGAAAAGAATTATTTAACCGATGAAAGCATGAGGTATGTAGCAAAAGAGCTTAATATTTCTGCAGCTGATGTATATGGAACCGCGTCGTTTTACACCTTTCTAGACACAGAGCTTAGGGGGAAATATGTAATTCGAGTGTGTAAAACAATTTCATGTTCAATGAAAGGTAAAGATGAAATTCTACATGTTATTTGTGACACCTTAAAAATTGATGTTGGAGAAACAACGCTAGATAAAAAATTCAGCCTTTTGGCTACAAATTGCATCGGATGGTGTCACAAAGCCCCGGCAATGTTGATAAATGATATTCCATTTATCGAATTAACTCCTTCAAAAGTTACTAAAATTTTACAGGATTATATTAAGAGATAATTATTTACTGAAGCAAAGAAAAAATTAAAAGATTAATCCTATGAAAGCACAAAAAATAAAAAGAGTAGATCTTATTTTTGATAGCACAAGCACTAAGGAAGTATTAGTCAAGGCGATTAAAATGAAGCCTGAAGAAATCATTCAGGAAGTTCTTGACTCTGGCTTAAGGGGTCGTGGAGGAGCCGGATTTCCAACCGGTTTAAAGTGGAAATACGCTGCTTCCGAAAAAGGGGCAGTAAAATATATTGTGTGTAATGCCGATGAAGGTGAGCCGGGAACTTTTAAAGACCGACAAATATTAGAGGATGCCCCTAGAAAAGTTTATGCGGGTATGGCGATTGCCGGCAGGGCGATAGGAGCAAAACAAGGATATATTTATCTGAGAGGCGAGTATAGATATTTATTATTTAAATTAATGGAAGAACTCGTTTTTTTCCATAGCAGACTGAAAGAATTGGGCTATGACTTTAATATTCAATTTAGAATGGGCTCTGGAGCATATATCTGCGGTGAAGAAAGTGCTCTTTTTGAATCCATAGAAGGAAGACGAGGAGAACCAAGAAATAAACCTCCCTTTCCTACAGTTTCAGGACTTTTTGGCAAACCGACAGTAATTAATAATGTTGAAACCTTGGTTTATACTGTTGAAATTCTTGATCATGGAGCAAAGCATTTTAAAGAAATGGGTACTAGCGATTCCCGGGGATCTAAGGTATTCTCGATTTCCGGAGATACTCCCAAGCCTGGAATTTATGAGCTAGAGCTTGGCATGACAGTAGAAAGATTTGTTGAGGAATTTGGAGACGGAGATACAAAAGCAGTACAGGTTGGAGGCGCTTCTGGATTTTGTGTTCCTAGAAAAAAGTTTAGAGAAACAATTATAGGTTTCGAAGGTGTTCCAACAGGAGGGTCAATGATATTGTTTAATAGCTCTCGATCGATGTATAATTTGTTACATAATTATCTGGATTTTTTTGATGAAGAATCGTGTGGACAATGCGCTCCCTGTCGAGTCGGATGTCAGCAATTACTACAGGGTGTTGTTTCTGTCAAGGCTGGTGAAAAAGATTCTCGCTATCTGGACGAACTTGTAAAGCTTGCAAAAACAATGAAGATTGCATCAAAATGCGGACTTGGACAGTCGGTAGGAAATGCTTTTAGAACCATTGTGGAACACTTCAGAGAAGAAATTATTTATTAAAAATATATTAAAGATAGATACGGTTATGATAAATCTTACAATAAACGGTTTAGAGTTAGAGGTTGATAAAGGAACGACTATTCTGGAGGCAGCAAAAAAACTAAATTTTCGGATACCAACCTTATGCCATCATCAGGATTTATGTGTTGCAGGAAACTGCAGGGTTTGTGTGGTTGAGCAAGTCGGGAACAGAACTTTGGTGGCCGCTTGTGCAACTCCTGTAACGGAGGGTATGGAAATTAATACAAATAGTCTTTCAGTACGGACATCACGTAAACATATAATAGAACTTTTACTTTCGGAGCATAATGCTGACTGTACAAAATGCTATAAAAATGGTGAATGTGAGCTACAATCTCTGGCAAATGAATATTCAGTAGGAGATCACATTTTTCTTGATTTGATTGTTGATCACAAATCGATGATTGATATGTCCTCAGCCTCAATAATAAAGGACGATAGCAAATGTATCAGGTGTCTTCGCTGCGTTAGAACATGCGAGGAACTTCAGGGTGTACATGCTCTAGCCGTGGCAAATAAAGGATCTGAACAAAAAATCAGTAGTTTTTTCGATAAACCCTGGAGAGAAGTGATTTGTACTAATTGCGGACAATGTATAAATCGTTGTCCTACTGGTGCATTGGTAGAAAGAAATAATATTGAAGATGTGTGGAATGCTATTTTAGATCCTGAAAAGCATGTTGTAGTTCAAACCGCACCTGCAGTGAGGGTTAGTTTGGGTGAAGCATTGGGCTTTGAAGCTGGCCATACTGTTACTGGCAAAATGGTATCAGCACTGAAACGCATTGGTTTCGACAGTGTATTGGACACGGACTTTACAGCAGACCTAACAATTATTGAAGAGGGAACAGAACTTCTTACCAGACTTAAAGACGTTCTTGTTAACAAAAGGGATGATGTGGCTCTACCATTAACTACATCATGTTCACCTGGTTGGATTAAGTTCATTGAACATATATACCCCGACTTTTTAAAAAACGTCTCAACCTGTAAGTCACCACAGCAAATGTTTGGTGCATTGGCGAAAACATATTTCGCACAGAAAAGAAAAATAGATCCCAAAAATATCGTAAGTGTATCGATAATGCCTTGTACTGCAAAAAAATTTGAGGCCAACCGACCAGAAATGAGGTCTAGCGGATTCAAAGATGTTGATTTTGTTCTCACTACCAGGGAACTTGCCAGAATGGTTCGACAAGCGGGAATTGATTTCATGCGGCTGGAAGATGTAAATTACGATTCAATTATGGGAGAATCATCTGGTGCCAGCGTTATTTTTGGAGCAACCGGAGGGGTTATGGAGGCCGCATTAAGAACAGCCTATGAAATAGTAACAGGTCGAGAAGTACCATTTAAAAACCTTAATATAATTCCTGTTAGAGGAATGAAGGGTGTTAAGGAGGCCTCTATCAAAATTGACGGCTGTACTGATGAGTGGAAATTTCTTGAAGGTGTAGAACTAAAATGTGCCGTAGCACATGGACTTGTTAATGCACGAGAAGTAATGGAGAAAGTTAAGAAAGGGGATGCGGGATATCATTTTATTGAAATCATGGCTTGTCCGGGAGGCTGTTTGGGAGGAGGAGGACAACCTATTCCAACAAATTCTAAAATTAGAGCCAAGCGAGCCAGGGCTATTTACGATGAGGACATGGGTAAACCAATAAGAAAATCTCACGAAAACCCGGAAATTATACAAGTGTATAAAGATTTTCTAGGCACTCCAAACTCACATAAATCTCACGAATTACTTCATACTCATTATAAAGAAAGAAATAGATATTAAATCAGTGAGACTTTAATCTAAAGTGGTCTAATTCCCCGACCCTCTGGGGCGGAAATAAATATGTTTGCAGAGCAAACTCCTTTTAATACCTCGATGGCTCTGCCTCGGGGTAATTTATTTAGACGAATTGATGCTGAACCTGGTTCAGTACTGATCCCGATTGTGAAGCTGATCGGGATCTACCTGAGAAATATACCCCATAGCTTACTTTAGGGGGTTAGTTTTGACTCCCATTATAATTCAAGCCATTCAAAATCATTTCCAGATAATTCCAGATACTTCAAAAAATCGTCCATTTTAATCACAAATGTGGCTGTATTATCATTAGGATGAAAACTTATTTTTTCAGATTTCTTAAGGCCCTCATCTAAAAACACATATACATGATTGTCAGAGTCATTAATTAAACCAAAAACAGAAACCGATCCGGGTTTAACACCCAGATATTTGTCCATTCTTTTTTCTGAAGCAAAACTTAGCTTACCTTGATTTAGTTTTTTCTCTAATTCATGTATTCCCAGGATTTTTTTATAATCGAAAATTAACAGATAATGGCGGTTCCCCTTATGATTTCTAAAAAATAGGTTTTTGCAGTGGGCAGAGTCAATATTTCTCCAATATTTTAGAGCATCCTCTATTGTTGGAATTGAAGGATGCTCATAAACCTGAAATTTAATCTCATTTTTATCAAGGAATGAAGCAATTTTTTCTCTTTCTGTCATAATAGGCTCTAATTTTCTCCAAATCTAAAAATAAGCATTGAAATTGTTATTTTAGTGGAAAGAATGAAAAATCATGACTGATTACAAAGAATTATTTGAAAAGCAAAAGACATTTTATAAATGAGGTGTTAGATGAAGCATTTCCTATAGAAAGGAGCAACTTAAAAGGATTTATATTAAGAGTTGTTGAAAGCGGATAGAAATATTATTTTAATCAAGTTATATTACCTGGACAACAGTGATTTAAAGATTATTGAATAATTATTTTAAGTGTCTCGGATTTTTCTCCAGCACTTTCAAGAAAATAATAATAAATTCCAGGCAAAAAATCATCAGTTTCCAGTCTTAAATGATTAGTAAATCCATCTACCTGATACACCCCATGCTCTTTGCCGGAAGAGTTTAATATATGTAGATCAGCCAAGAGAACACCCTGGGGAAGAGTATAATCAATATTAACAAAACTATTTGTCGGATTTGGATAGCTGTCGATGGAAAATGCCGATTTTTTTGCCTCATTAATTACATTTACGACCCCTGGCAACTTATAAATATTTGTCCAAATTAAGTATGGATCCACAGAGAAATCATAGGCATACAAAAATAGACTGTATTCATTTTCTGACGTCTCATTCACATAGGAATATAAGGCTTTCTCAACATCTAATAGTACAGTGCCATCCTCGTTAATCACCTTAGTGTGGTAAACATTGTGCTCCGGCACAGTACCATAAGCCGGAATCCATGCGTAATAGGTATAAAGAACTTCAATCTTAGCATCATCGTTAAAAAGATCTTCAGAAACGAAACGAACATCGTATAACCTTTCGCCTCCCGGTACAGGTAGGTTTATTGTTTTATAAAGGGAAAAGTCCAGATTATAGATTCGGCATTGCGCAGAGGGTACATCCATTAAATAATACTTATAAGTATTAGAATTAATTTTCGTAATGTTTGTAGAGTAATTGAATGTTTTATCCAGCCTTAACTGTCCATAAACACCATAGCCTAAAAATAAAAATCCGGCAATAAATAATATTCTTTTCATTCGTTATTTAGTTTTATTTTCTTTCTTCTAATATCGAAAATCCCAGTTTGCCGCCAAGCATCGATATTTGCAGCTTTAAGAGAATAGCATGTGTCTTTAATTTTTAAACTCAATCCAAACCGGACAATGATCTGAATGCATTACATCTGCCATAATTCCTGCATTTGCAAGACCTTGCTTTAGGTTTTCAGTTATCATATGATAATCAATTCTCCAACCCAGATTTTTTGCTCTGGAATTTGCGCGATAACTCCACCAGGAATATTTTTCAGGACTTTTATCCATTTCCCTGAAGCTATCTACGAAACCTTGTCCTACAAAATTATCCATCCAGTCTCTTTCTTCAGGTAAAAATCCTGATGATTTTTTATGTCGTTCAGGATGATTGATGTCAATTGGCTTATGACAAATATTATAATCCCCACAAAGAATAATTTTTGGCCTTTCTTTTTTTAGCTTATCAATGAATATTTGCATGTCAGATAAATACTCCATTTTAAAAGCTTGTCTTTCTTCACCGCTCGACCCGGAAGGAAAATAGGAGTTTATAAGAGTAAAATTTTCAAAATCAAGCCGGATAACCCGCCCCTCGCGATCGTATTTTTGTATACCTATTCCAGTTGAAAACTTTTCAGGTTTTATCTTAGTTAGAACGCCAACTCCGCTGTATCCTTTTTTTTCGGCCATGTTCCAATATTGATAATATCCAAGAACTTCAAAAGCAAGCTTATCAACCTGATCTTCTTGCATTTTTGTTTCTTGTATACATATTATATCCGGATTTTCATTTTCCAGCCATTCAAGAAAACCCTTCTTGATTGCTGCCCTTAACCCGTTTACATTGTATGAGATTATCTTCATAAATAGAAATTTAAATTAATGTAAAGTTATTGTTTTTAGATTGAGAAACTCATTATAATTGGCTTCTAAATTGTAGAAACCGACTTTTGAAAAACATATTTTAAGCTAATATAAATCATTAGCCTTAAATTTTTGCCATAGAGGAAGAAAGAAAATGTTAAATTTGTCGGAAAGACCAAAGCTTTTGATAAACGGAGTAGTTATAAAAACAACCGGTAGCTGGTATACGGTAAAGCCAGAGGGGGATAATTCTGCAATTGTTAACTGTAGAATCAAGGGGATTTACAGGGTAAAAGGAATTAGAGCTACAAATCCGGTAGCAGTTGGCGATCAGGTTGGATTTACGATGAACGAAGATGGCACAGGAATTATTTCAAGTATTCAAGAAAGAAAAAATTACATTATACGCCGGTCTTCGAATCTTTCTAAAGAATATCAGTTAATTGCTACTAATGTAGATGAGGCCTGGCTTATTGTAAGTCTGATTTACCCCAAAACCTATCCCGAATTTATTGATCGCTTTTTAGTTGCCGCTGAAGCATATAGTATACCCGTGAACATTGTTTTTAATAAATCAGATTTATATAAGGATGAATTAAAGGAAGATTTGGAGATTTTTCTTTATATGTATCGGTCTATTGGTTATAATTGCTATACTGTTTCTGCCATTCAAAATGAGGGCCTTGGAGTTATAATGGCGAAAATGAAAAATAAGATCAACGTATTTGCAGGAAATAGCGGAGTAGGGAAGTCTACCCTAATTAATATAATAGATCCAGATATAAACTTAAAGGTTGCGGAGATTTCTCAAGCTCATAAAACAGGGAAACACACAACTACATTCGCAGAAATGCATCAATTATCTATGGGCGGATATGTGATAGACACTCCCGGAATCAGGGGCTTTGGGCTGATTGATTTCGGAAGGGAAGAATTGTTTCATTACTTTCCCGAGATTTTTAAAGTATCACAATCCTGTAAATTTCATAATTGTCTTCATATGAATGAGCCAGGTTGTGCTGTTATTGAAGCCGTTGAAAAGGGTGAAATATTTGACTCCAGATACTTTAGTTATTTGAGTTTGCTTGACGACAGTGGTGGAAAGCATAGGGAATAATTATCTTTCCCTATATTCCAAAAAAAGAGAAAACCCTAATTGAAACGCTTAATAGCTTTTTCTGCAATAGTTTCTCCAATTGAAAGAGATGCTGTTGCAGCCGGTGAGGGTGCGTTCAGAACATTTATAACCTTGTCATTTTCAAGAAATAAAAAGTCGTCAATTAACTTACCGCTTCTATCACATGCCTGAGCCCTTACTCCTGCTCCTCCAGGCACAAGATCGCGCGAGCTTAAACCTGGCAATAGTTTTTGTAGTGAGCGTGTAAACGCTGCTTTATTGTATGACCTGTAGAATTCTCCTATTCCCATTGCCATGTGGATAAACATCAGTTTTTGTAAACCGGGCCAGCTAAACGACGACCAAGTGTCTTTTAGAGAGAAACTGGATTTTTTATATCCTTCCCTTTTGAAGGAAAATACGGCATTCGGACCCGCCTCAACCTTACCATTTATCATGCGGGTAAAATGTACTCCCAGAAATGGGAATTCCGGATCAGGAACCGGATATATCAAATTATTTA
>JAGLSB010000714.1 GCA_023135955.1 Bacteroidales bacterium
ATGCAATTAAATAAAATTAAATCATACTTCTGGGAAAATATGTCATTATCCCGGAGGCTGGCATTTGAATCTGAATTAGAGGTGAATGCGGAATTAAAAAAAGAATATTTAATTTATAAGTCTATTCATACTGAGATTAGAACAATGACACAAATCTCTGAGGCTATTTCTGACCCAAATCTGGATGAAGCATTTAAACTTGCAGATGAGGCTATCAGCGAATATAATAAAGACAAATTAGAAGAAGCAGAAAGTTTTAATGAATTTGATTCATCTCACCAGGAAATAAAGGTTCCAGGTAATATAAATAAAAACAAGAAAAATAAAATTCGAAAATTGTATCTCATTGTAAGTAGTGCAGCAGCAATATTATTGATAGCATTAATGTTTCGTGTCTTTATTTTTGAAACTAATCCTGACAAGCTATTCGAAAATTATTACAGTCCAGCCGAGATGGCTCTAAACAATACCAGGGGGAGTCAGGAAAATTTGAATGCATCTTTAATTCTCAGCTACAATTATTATAATAAAGGTGATTTTACTAAGGCTGACACTGAATTAAATAAAATAAATTTTGATATGGCTGCAGATCCTTTATACTGGTATTTGAAAGGATTGATAGAATTAGAGAATAAAAATTATATGCTCGCCATTAATAATCTAAGCAATGATTTCACCGGAGCTGATCCATTTTATATTGAAAAACAATGGTATCTCGGTTTATGCTATTTGAAATTAGGTGAGATAGATAATGCCCAGTCATCCTTGTTTGCTATTCAGCATTCTTCAAATGTATTTCAATCTGATGCGAAAGTTCTTTTGCGAAAATTACGACGTCTGACAAAGTAAATCAAACCTGCTATTAAAAGAAGTAAGCCCATTGCGGCCAGTCGCTTCCATTTTGCCTTTATTACAGCTTCAGTATTACCGAGCAATTGAATACCTGACCAATAATAGGGATGGGAGAAGAATGGTGAGGCATTAGATAAATATTGCTTTTTTGCCCTATATAGACTAATGTTCTTCTTCTTTGCTCTTGCTAAATTCTTATAAAACTCCTGGATTATTGCAGAACTAGAGCCATCATCTACCGACCAGAGAGTCTGAATAACTGATTGGGCGCCTGCTTCAAGGAAATTCCTGCTTAGGCTAAAAACTCCTTCTCCTTTGTTTATCATTCCTAATCCGGTATTACAACCACTTAATACAATTAAGGGAGATTCAATATCCAGAAAGCTTATTTCATATCCCCATAGCTTGCTATCTGAACCATCAGGATAAAACTCAAGATAACCTTCCGTCTCTAAGAATAATTCTCTATTAGAATGCATTGCGAAATGAAAAATATTTTTTTCATTATTGTTTTGAAGAAAGTTCGTTTTTGTTGCATTTGAATCATAATAATAATCACCATTAAATAATTTAGCTGTAACATTTATTTCTTCTCTCGCTTTTTCAAGCACTAAATTATCTAATTCGGAAATTAAACCTATTCCCGGAGCAAAAGCTGTTACATGAGGCTTTCGGACTTTAATATTTACTTCCTGAAAAGCCAGACTGCCGGAGAATGCATAAGACACGCAATAGTCGTTTATAAGGTAAGGTAGACCTGAAAAATTAATTATATCTTCTTTGACATAATTTGTGATTAAGCTCTCAAAGGGAAGTATCAACAAATCCTCATCAGGAATAATTATTACCTCTGCCCCTTTTAGCAAATGTTCTATTGGATAAAAAAGTTTTGAATACAAGTCGTAAGATGCATGCTTTAGTGAATCATAATTTGATAGACTCGTATTATATTCTGGCCTTTTACTCAAAGAATTAAGATAATAATTCAAGGAATTATTAAATTTCTGATCCAACTTATATTTGGAGATATAGAAATCATTTTTTGTTAAGACAAACATAAATACTTCTCTGCTGCTATCAGCGTCATCTGACGATATTACATAATCGACCAGGCTTTGATCAGGTTTAAGTCTGGACTGTATTTGTTCCGAACTTAATACTTCTATTTCTTTATGTACCTTATCATACCAATCTTTGGTCTGAGCCTTAGCTTGAAGAGAATCAAAAAGCCGGTTCAAAGAAAATAATTCGTTTTTCCACCTACTGATTTTTATGGAATCAGGATTTAGGTTCTGTTCCTCCTGAAGTAAATAATTTGAATATTGTCTTATACTCTGTCTAACAATATTTAACTCCCCATAAAGACTATCCCGATTTTCAATACGGTTTATTGCCTGCCTTGAGTAAATCGTTTTTTTCAGTTCATTTGCTTTATAAAGTGAGGCAAAATAATAGGCATCTTCTTTATACTCTTCTTCATTCTCTAATTCACATAAACGAATAGCGTATTTTATCCCATCAGTATATAGTTTTTTCTCATTTTCAGAAAGATACATCCTACTCTCTCTTGAAGCATAAGAATTTTGAACATTGGTTTTAACATTTATAGCAGTCTGGATAGTATTGAGTGCAATAGTGAGGAACTCACTACTTTTTCCTATATCTTGTTCAAATAAAGACTGTTTATATAGTGATTGTGCTTTACTCCTCAATATGTCAATATACCATATATCATTTAAGGATCCATCAGCAGGGGGATTTAGATTTGATTCAATACCCGTAAAACCGGGATGAATCGATCTTAGGGCTGTTTGATAATACTCCAGGGCTTTTTCGTATTTTTCCTGAGCCACATAAAGATCTCCAAAAATTTGATATCCGGCAGCAAGGTCGGTATGATGAACTTCATAAACCTTCAGCGATAAATCAAGGGATTTTTGAATATTTGCTTCAGCTTTTTCAAATTCCTTAGTTAGAATAAAAAGTTCTGCTAATTCCAGATATAAGTCTCTTAACAAATAATATTCCTTCCCATATTTATCAATTATAGCTTCAATTGCGAGTTTATAGAATTCCTTTGCTTTATCGTATTTACTGGTTCGATCAGCAACCTTCCCAAGGTTCAAGTAAATATTATAAATATTATTTAAATTGTATCCTAATCTTAGACCAAGGCTTTTATGCAAATATTCATTAGCAATTTCATAATCTTTCCTCTTGTAATTCATGATTCCATAGTTCAGATAAAGCATTGTGAGATACTCATAATACTCCTTAGAGTTGACTTTGTGCTTATTCAGAATGCTTAATGCCTTTTCAAAGTATAAGGCTGATTTCTGAAAATCATTCAAATCCTGATAAATATTTGCCCTGGAATTATAGTTTATAACGAGGTGAAATGGAGAAACGGATGGAGGGTCACAATATTTCTCTGACATCTCCAGGTAGGATAAGGCATCTTCATTTTGATCTAATTTGCCGGAAACTATTCCGATGTTGTGCAATAGTATTCTTTGATCTATATAAATACTATCAGGCTCTATAAGTAATAATGGTTCGAGAATTCTTCTGGCTTTTAGGTAATCTCCATTATTGTATGTATCATAATAATATTTATATATCTCATATTGCTCCTGATGATTCTGAGAATGGCAATTAACTGAGAACAGAAGAAATACGATATACAGGAAGAACTTCATCCCTATTAACAATTTAGTAATGAGCCAAAGTTAATAATCTTATCCAGACATAAATATCTGGATAAGATTTCAATTACAATTAGCTATCAGGAGGTGGTGGTGGTGGCGTGGGAGGATCGATAACTCCACCATCTCCCCCATCTCCACCTCTGATAAGATTCATCATTTTTCTGCTTAATTGCAGATCTGTGTTTTGTGCAAAAACATCAAATTGAGTTTGTTTAACAGGAAATTGTTTCATAGTTATAAGTTTTTGTTTGACAATCATATATTCATTTAGGGAAGAGGGAAAAAGTTTCTTTTCAAAAAAAATTCATTTTTTTTAGAATATTTTTTTGAATGGAGTCTATCATGCTGTTCCTGTGCATGTTAAAGGATATAAAAAACTGAAAAAGATTTAAATTCGAGAATAATCCGAATCTTTTAATACCTTGATTATAAGCTGTTTAAAAAATAATGAAATATTTAAAAAAAATTATGCAGGTAACAATTGTTGTCTGAGATTAATTAATAAGACTAGTAGTGTTATCATCCTAATAATAAAAACTGATAAAATGTCTGCTTGTAAAATATTTATTGAGTTGTAAATCCAAATTGACAGAAACAAAAAAACTCTAACTTTTAATATTGACTCAATTATAAACTAATAATTTAACGCTATGGTAAAAAATGAATTAATGACAGATGAAAATGTTTTGGAGATGGATCCTCAAAATAAGACTGAAAGCATGATTGAGATTTTTACACTTGATGGTAATATTTCTAAAATATCTTATTTCTCACAAGAAGATGAAATAAATAAATTAAAAAGATCCTGCTCAAATGGCTTCTTTTACAAAATAAGCTTTAATGGGGATGTGCAGGAGAGCGGCAGGGTATGTTTATAGTTGGCGAATGGGGGAGGGATACGGTAGAAAGGAGTGAATTGCGAGTATGGTAATGGAAATAATTGGGTAGCATTTGTGTTATTAAATAAGTTGTGACTAATACACGAAATACCAAACAATCATTTAACTTAAACAAATAAGTATGTACCTATTCTTCGACACAGAAACAACAGGATTACCAAGAAATTGGAAAGCCCCTGCAAAGGATTTGAACAATTGGCCAAGGATGGTTCAAATTGCATGGATTTTATGTGATGACAATGGAAATCGAATTGAATCGGACGATTTTATAATTAAACCAGAAAAATTTCATATTCCATCAGAGGCATCAAGAGTTCATGGAATTTCTACTGAAAAAGCAATTAGTGAAGGAGAAGAACTTGAGAAAGTTTTAATTAAGTTCGATAAATTGGTTGCTCAATCAGATTTTATTGTTGCTCACAATATAAGTTTTGACGAGAAAATAGTCGGCGCAGAATTCTTGAGAAAAGGTGTTCAAACTAAATTAGGGAGAAAAAGAAAATTATGTACAATGCAAGCTTCAACTAATCATTGCAAACTGCCCGGCCCTTTTGGATACAAATGGCCGAAATTATCAGAATTACACATGAAACTTTTCGGAGAAGATTTTGATGAGGCCCATGATGCCTCTGTGGATATAAACGCAACCGAAAAGTGTTTCTGGGAGATGAAAAAAACAGGAATAATTTAAAACACATACCTACAAAAAGCAGTAAAGACAATGCCTTGTAAAACGCCAATAGAAAGTTGAGCGGTAGATAAACTAAACCTAATATGAAAAAAATACTTTAAAAACCTCGACGTAGTCAATACAGCCTATCACTATACAATAATAAAAATGCAAGAGAAATTCAAATTCAGATTCAATAACTCACTAGGTATTTTACATAAATATTATTATGGTTCCATTTCTATAGCAGATATTAAATCCTCCTGGGAACATGCTTTTGAAAATAATTTAATCCCCAAAGAAACCAAAGGATTTATAGTAGATTATCGAAATGCAAATCTCGAATTTGAAGTTGATGAACACATTAAGATTGCCGATTTTTATAAAGATAATCTTGAGGTATTTGGAAATTTTAAAATTGCTGTGGTCTCTGATGAGCCCAAAGATGTGGTAATAATAATATTGGTTGAAACCAAAGAGGATGGCTATTTTTCAAGACTTTTTAGCACAGTTGAAGCTGCAACAAATTGGGTGTTGAGATGAACAAATATGACTTAAGAATATATCTTTTGGCCTATCAATCAATAAATCGGGATTTCCAACGCTCTTCCGGTACAAAGCAATGAGATTTTCTTCCAAACCATTTATACCTGTTCTATACAATAAGATTATAAACTGGATCTCTTAAAAACCGAGGCAAATATATCCCATAAGGAACTATTTCTTAATCCATGCTTCTTTAACTTCACCAATATAAAAGCGATGAAAATCCTTCTTTGGATAATTTTTCCCAACTAGTTTTTCCTCAATAAACTTACTTTCCTTAATATTATCGGCATAGATTTTTTTGCATTCCAGAATTAAGGAAGCCTCATGAAAGCTTATATTTTCTAAGTCTGTTACCAAGGGAATAAGTCCCGTTTCCTTAGCCTTATCGTAATCCCGCCCCGATTTAGTCCCACAAAAATTCAATGCTTTCCTGTATTTTTCTTCAAAAAATGTAAGTGTATAATAATCAGAACGCTCCGTAAACTCAAAAGTGTAACGCTGTGGTCGGATAAAACATAATGCTACCGGCAGATTCCAAAGAATTCCCAGCTGACCCCAGCTCGCCGTCATGGTATTATATGATTCCATATTACCTGCTGTAATAAGCATCCAGTCTTTCCCAATAAGTTTAAAGACATTTTGATCGATATGTTCTGGTTTAATATTTTTAAATTTATTCATATTCAAAAAAATAAAAAGTTATAAATTATAAAGTGAAAATCGTTTTCTAAGTTACACCTGCAAATTAGCTATTTTACATAAGAAAGTAAATTTTTATTATATTCGGCAACTAATTATTAATAATATTGAGAGACCATTACAAATTGGCGGTATGGCCTTCATTGCTGCCTGGTGGGGTATCTGGCATATACTTTCAGGTTTAACAATTTCCAGTGTTTGGTCGAAAATACCAATTGAAGGCAAGGAAAATTTATTAGATTTGCTCAAAAAGAAAAATTAAGATATGGCGCAGCACAAAGAAACAATACACCATAAAAGTTATTTTTACAACTCACTTAAAGCTTATGGGGTATTTGCTTTTAGTAGATATTATAAACGTAGGCAAGTAATTGGACTGGAGAATATTCCTTATGGCACTCCCTTTATTTTTGCTCCCAATCATCAGAATGCATTGATGGATGCCTTAGCTGTTCTTACCTCCAATAATATAAATACAATATTTTTTGCTCGTGCAGATGTTTTCAAACAGAAATGGAAGGCTAAGGTTTTACAATCTTTCAAAATAAAGCCTATCTACCGGATACGTGATGGAGCCAGTGAATTGCACAAAAATGAAGGTATTTTTCAGGCTGCGATAAACGTTCTGGGAGATGATTGTCCCGTATGTGTTATGCCTGAAGGAAATCATGGAGATAAACGACAATTAAGAAAGTTGGTAAAAGGAATCTTTCGAATTGCATTACGAACACAGGAAGCCCTCCCTGATGGGAAAAAGGTGAAAATTGTTCCTGTTGGTCTTGATTTTTCAGAATATACAAAGTTCTTTCAGAACCTCCTTGTTATCTATGGTCAGCCAATTGATGTTTCAGAATATATTGAAGCCTATAAAGAAGATGCCCCTAAAGGAATTAATGAACTTCGTGAAAGGCTGGCCTCTGAGATGAAGAAAATTATGATACATATTCAAAATGATGAGCTTTATGATATGTATCAATACCTCAGGGAATTATATAATGACAATATGCGTAAAAAGCTTGCTATTGTTGGCAAATCCCTATATGAAAAATTCAGGGCCGACAAGCAAATGATACGTATTCTGGATGAAGAATTCGAAAAAAATCCGGATTTACTCAGACAGCTTTCTGAAAAAACGATTCAGTATAAATCAGGACTTGAGAAATTAAATCTCCGTAACTGGATTTTTGAAAGATCGGGCTTCACAACAAAGAAACTCATTTACAAACGCATGGGCCTATACCTGAGTTCCCCTTTGTTTCTATTAGGATATTTAAATAATTTTCTCCCCTATACTCTTCCCTTAACAGTAATTCCAAAGGTCAAAGATGCTCAGTTTCACAGTTCATTTAAATTTGGACTGGCTTTTTTTATTTTTCCTGTTTTTTATGCTATTCAGACTATTATTGTAGGTATTATTGCCAAATCTGGGTTGATAGCATTAGCATACCTGGTTGGTCTGCCAATTTTCGGTTATTTTGCGCTTTTCTGGCATATCTGGCACAAGAGATGGAAAGCAGGATTAAAGTATCGTAAGTTGAAGAAATCAAGGAACAAAGAATTACTTGATCTGGAAAAACTTCACAAGGAAATTTTAGATTCTACGGATGAAATAATGGATGCGCATATTCAAAAATAAAATTGCAAGAAATCTAAAAAACATTATGAATGCATATTTTGAGGATAAACGTATCTGGATTACCGGTGCATCATCAGGCATAGGTGAATCATTGGCAAAAAGATTATCTGGACTTGGAGCCAAAGTAATTATTTCCTCTCATGAGCCAAAAGAACTGGAAAGAACAAAATCTGAAGCAGGAGAAACAAAGCATGAGATTCAAATAGTCAGTTTTGATTTGTCGAATGCAACTGAGGTCGAAAAAGCGGCTGATAAGGTATTAACGGATATTGGAGGTGTTGATTTTCTTTTTAATAATG
>JAGLSB010000715.1 GCA_023135955.1 Bacteroidales bacterium
GTAACAAAATAAGAACCTCATATTCACAATAAACTTAACCACAGTCATTTATCTAAATATGAGGCAAATATTTAACTTATTCCAACTCCTTAAATCCGAATCCGCCTGGTGCAATTCCTACTTTAAAAGTGTCGATTGGGAATCCGTTGGGATGAAAACTGTAAACATAGCCTCTTTGTAAGAAATCCAGGGCATCGGAGCAATATATTTGAGAACTTTGCGGATCTATTGAAAGTGCATAAAAAAGATTATTATCTCCCTGAATAAATGCTTCTTCAGGCATATTTTCATCGTCAATACCCATTGCAAATATTCCGTTGTTTATTGAACCAGATCCTAACCAACCCCCATTTATAAAAAAGAGGCTATCTTTTCCCGGATTAATATTTAGCTCTACGGGCGAATTAGAAATATCTGTGAACTCATAAACTTTTTCGAGTAAAAGATTATCTGCATTTATACGACTCAATGCAGCCTTCTCCTGTCCATATGGAGATCCATCATAGCCCCCATCTGAGAGTACCCAAAGCTTGTTATTTTTATCCATCACAATGCTATTTGGCTGCTTCCTCACAGTAATAGAATCTACTAGTTCATCTGTAACTGTATTCAGAACATAAATCTTATCATTATAGGACCAGGAATTAACAAACAGCAAATCTCCATACCGTAGGAAAGATTCAGACGAGTTTCCTAACCTAACCGAGCCGGAAATGGTAAATTTTTCAGGATTAACAATAGTAAGATAAGGGCTATATAAATCAGAAATATAAGCTTTTGTCTTATCAATAATCTCAATTTCCCTTGGAGAACCCAAGCCGGATATGGTGGCTAAATGAAGAAAGTTATTTGTATTGATAACTAATATTTTACCTGAATTACTGATGCATAAATAAGCCAGACTGTCCCTAAAACTTATTGATTGCAGCACATCACCTACCGGAAAACCATTTGCATTAAAAAAAACATCGTTTAATACTTCCTGAGTCCCAGGATCGTAAAATGAGAGTGAAGCGTTCCCATAAGTAAAGCTCCCTTCATTGGCAATAAAGAGACCTGATCCTTTGGAGTAATCAAGGATATAATCATCAGAATCCGTCCTACATGATGAGATTAACAGAGCTAATATCAATAAAAGCTTAAAAAGTATGATCTTTATGTTTCTCAAAATCTCATATTTAAAGTCAATTGATAGTTCCTTCCAGGCATTGCTCTCTCAAGTACTGCCTGATAATCCAGTCCCAATAAATTATTGATTCTCACATTCAAGTCAGCAGAGAATCTATTCACATTAAACTCTCTTCCTATATTAAACCCATGTAAAACATAGGCGGGCAAACTGTTTCTTGATTCTTCATTACTGGTAGTCGTATATCGTTTACCAGTATAACTAAAATTATAACTGATATAATTTGATAGCAAGCTTAACCTTAAGGCCGTATTCCCTTTATGCATAGGCACATAAATAAGTTGCTTACCTTCAGTATCAGCATTCAAATAGCTATTTTCAAGATTTGTAGCTTTTGTAAATGAATAATTCACAAACAATGTAGTCTGGAGTTTCTCAAGGTCATAATCTGCAAAAAATTGATATTCAACACCACGTGAAGCTACCTTTTGAATATTTTCGGCTGTCCAATATCCATATTCTCCGGGCCGCCAGATTATCCAGTCATCAATTAATGAATAATATATGTTAAGTCTTGAATCTATTTTTAATGAACTTCCAATTTGCTCCTTATATTCAAGAGAAATATCAGAACTATATCCCTTTTCTGGCTTTAAGTTTAGGTTTCCACCTGGAATCCAGTACAAATCATTCAATCCCGGTAAATGAAAATTACGACTAAGAT
>JAGLSB010000716.1 GCA_023135955.1 Bacteroidales bacterium
TAAATATTGGAGCAGGAAGCAGTTTATGGAAGAAAAATAATAGTATTATCCATCCTGAAAATGTCTTATCACTCGAATCAGATATTACTAAAAAAAATGTCAATACCAGGGATGAAGTTATACAATCAGCTCTAAAATGGATAAATATTCCATATTTATGGGGCGGCAGAAGTAGTTGTGGTGCTGACTGTTCCGGTTTTGTGCAGAATATATTCAAGCAGGTTGGAATCAAATTACCAAGAGATGCTCATAAGCAAGCTGAGATTGGAAAAAGTATAGATTTTCACATAAAAGCTCGTCCAGGTGACCTTGCTTTTTTTGATAATATTGAGGGTGAGATAAAACATGTAGGGCTTCTTTTAGATTCCACTAGAATTATCCATTCGTCAGGCATTATCAAAGTTGATAAAATAGACCAACAAGGTATATTTTCTGATGAAAAAGTCAATTACACCCACAATTTGAGGATTATAAAAGATATTATTGGTGATTGATGGAATATTCCTATAAATACCCAAGACCATCTGTTTCGGTTGACATCATGATTTTTTCTAAATTGAATCAAAAAATTGAGGTTCTGTTAATCCGAAGAAAAAATCCTCCTTTTAAACAATTATTTGCACTGCCAGGTGGATTCATGGATATGGATGAAAGTCTTGAAGAAGCTGCTATCAGGGAGCTAAAAGAAGAAACAAATATTGATATAAAATCTCTGTTACAATTCGGAATTTATGATAAACCAGATAGAGATCCACGAGGTCGTACACTTTCAGTAATTTTCTATGCAATCTTTGATAAAAAGCCTGATAACATAGAAGCTGGTGATGATGCCCAAATGGTGAAATGGTGCGATATGAATAAACTTCCGGAATTAGCCTTTGATCATACACAAATACTAAAAGATTCGGGCGTTCTGTTTGATATAATTTAAGAGCTCATATCATTAACTTTTACTATATTTGTGCCCTGAAATCAATTTTAAGAAAAGCAATTAAATAGAAATGGATAAATACTCATTAACCCATCTAAAAGAACTCGAATCTGAGTCAATTTATGTTATTAGGGAAGTCGCTGCTCAATTTGAAAACCCAACTCTTTTGTTTAGCGGTGGTAAGGACAGTATTGTGATGTATTATTTAGCTAGAAAAGCTTTTTGGCCTGCTCCTGTTCCGTTCACATGTATGCATATTGATACTGGACATAATTTCCCTGAGACCATTAAATTCAGAGATGATTTAATGGAAAAGACCGGTGGTAAACTAATTGCAGCAATGGTTCAGGATTCAATCGATTCGGGAAAAGCTGTTGAAGAAACTGGTGTAAATGCAAGTAGGAACGTAATCCAGACTGTAACACTCCTGGAGGCTATTGATAAACATAAATTTGATGCAGCATTAGGAGGAGGAAGAAGAGATGAAGAAAAAGCAAGAGCAAAAGAAAGATTTTTTTCTCACAGAGATGATTTTGGTCAGTGGGATCCTAAGAATCAACGTCCTGAATTGTGGAATATCTTCAATGGAAAGAAAAATATGGGCGAGCACTTTCGAGTTTTCCCCTTGAGCAACTGGACAGAAATGGACGTATGGCAATATATATATTTGGAAAATATTGAAATACCGGATCTGTATTTTACTCATAAAAGAGAAGTGTTTTTCCGGGATGGGGCTTGGCTTTCCACTGCTGAATTCATGGAATTAAAACCCAATGAAGTGCCTGAGATAAAAGATGTAAGGTGCAGAACAATTGGTGATATCACAAATACAGGTCTAACTTTATCAAAAGCTAATACATTGGAAGATATTATTGATGAGGTAGCTGCTACCCGGGTAACTGAACGAGGTAGCCGTTCTGATGATAAAAGATCAGAAGCCGCTATGGAAGACAGGAAAAAGGAGGGGTATTTTTAGCGAAGGGCGAAGAGCAAAGGGCGAAGGGCGGAGAGCAAAGAGCAAAGAGCAAAGAGCGAAGGGCGGAGAGCAAAGAGCATAGGGCAGAGAGCAAA
>JAGLSB010000717.1 GCA_023135955.1 Bacteroidales bacterium
CCCTATTATCAAAGTCTTAATAATATACCAGTAATTGCCGACAGCACCTGGTCAATGATAAACTACGAACAGGAATTTGCTTTCGATAAAAGCCTGGTAAGTGAAGGTAAAGGCACGAATATTGGAATTGATTTTACTTTTGAACGCTTTCTGAAAGACGACTTTTATTATTTGGCAACAGCTTCAATTTTTGACTCTAAATATACAGCCGGTAACGGCAATACCTATAATTCACGCTTTAATAAAAACTTTGCAATTACATTGCTAGGGGGAAAAGAATTTGTTTTTAGCAAGCAAGATGACAAAAGCCAGGTTTTAGGTATTAATGCCAGAGCTACAATTTCCGGAGGTCACAGAATAGTTCCGGTTAACGAAGAATTATCATACCAGGCACAAGAAGTTTTTTTCGATTGGACTAATCCTTATGTTGGTCAAAATCCAACAGATTTTTTTCTTGATCTAACCGTCTTATATAGAAAAAACAAAGAGAATTATTCAAGCATCTGGGCTTTCCAAATTAAAAATACTACCGGCACGCCTTCAAATTATATGTATCAATATAATTATAGAGAGAATAAAATTGAAAACACAAATCAAGTTATTGTTGCTCCAAATATTAGCTATAAGATAGAGTTTTAGTAAAAAAAATAAAAGAAAACAAATGAACAAATTCGAAGAAATTGACCTCAAAAGAAAAGAATCAAATTCCAGATTTGAGAAACTAAATTCAAAGGTTTATAAACTTTTCTTAGAAATGGGTGATGCAACATTCTGTGATGGAGCTTTACCAAAAAAGACAAAAGAACTGATTGCAATAGCCATCGGAGCAGTTACAAATTGCGAATCGTGTATGCAATGGCATATTGAACAAGCCTACAAGGACGGTGCAACGATTCATGAAGTAACAGAAGCCCTCGAAGTAGCCATTGATATGGGAATTGGACCAGTTACTGTAAATGCCAGATTTGCACTAGATGTTATGGAAAACACTTATGGGGAAATAAAATGAACAGATTAATATTTATATTATTAGCAGTATTTGGCTTAATAAGCTGTAACCTAAAAGAGAAGAACTTCTTAGATTCAAAAGATGCATATTTTGGACTTACACCTCCAGGAATAATTCCTGAAGTATTTGCTCCGGGAATTGTTTCTGATTCTACTTGGGCAGAACACTGTCAAGTAGCAGTTTCCCCAAAAGGAGATGAAATCTATTGGTCGGCTTGGACAGGAGAGTACAAATCAGAAAATGGTGAAAAAAATACAGAGCAAATATTCTATTCCAATTTTGAGAATGGAAAATGGACAAAACCAGCGTTGGCCGAGTTTATTAAAGGAAACCTTCATGGACTTAATGGTGGGCCCGTTTTCTCCTTGGATGGAAAAAAATTATTCTTTTATCAGGTTAAAAGTCCGTGGGTTACCTCAGGTATGAACACCTATTATGTTGAAAAAAAGAATGAAAAATGGGGCAATGAGCCAATCGTTGTTGGCCAAGCTTATAACGCAGAAAGCCAAAACTACAGTCCCATTTTCTCAAAAAAAGGAATTGCTTACAAAAACCTCTTTGGTAAAATTTCAAAATTCACATATGAGAACGTTGATTTTGCTTTAACAGATAGCATTATTATACATAAAGATTTTCGTCCGGTATGGAATTTTTACATGTCCCCAAATGAGAATTATGTAATTTTTGCTGCCATCCACGATGATGGATATGGCGATGTAGATTTATACATCAGTTTTAAAACGAATGATGCTGAGTGGGGATACCCAATTAATATGGGACCTGACATTAATACAGAATTAAGAGAGCGCTTTCCAACAGTTTCTCCCGATGGAAAATACTTATTCTTTATGCGACATACTCCAGGACAGGATATCTTTTGGGTGTCAACAGAAGTTATTGAGAATTTAAGGACAAAACATTTAAGTAAATAATGAAACGTGTTTTGCGCAATTTAATCTATTCATAGAAAATGTGACTTTTTATAGGCATATATAACAATCTTAGTAAGCCATTAACAATTTAACCATGACAAAAAAAGCAATTTTATTACAGAGCATCTTAATTACTTTAATGATTAGCTGTTTCGGGCAGATTGATAAAAACCTTTCCTGTGATGAATTAGAAACTTTGGCAATAAGCCAAACAGCATGCCCGGAACTTGTCAGTTCGGCAGGAGAGAGTTTCAAAAACTCAACTTATCAACTTGATTGGTCAGTAGGCGATTGTATTACAGCAACTCATACTAAGAATGAATTTGTTATAACACAGGGATTTCATCAAGGCAAGTATGTTATTACAACAACATTAGAAAATTTGCAGAACGTAGGAATAAATATTTCTGTTTTTCCAAACCCAACAACAGACATTATTAATTTACAAGTTGAAAGCTCTAAAACAGAAAATTTACAATATACATTAATCGACATTTCGGGTAAAATATTGCAAAATAGAGAAATAAAAAACAAGATTGAACAACTAG
>JAGLSB010000718.1 GCA_023135955.1 Bacteroidales bacterium
ACAGGAGTAGGCATGAGTAAGGAAATTATTGACAAACTTTTTAGACTAGATGAATTCTATTCTATAACCGGCACATCAGGTGAAAGGGGCACAGGTCTGGGACTTATTATTTGTCGGGAATTCGCTCTAAGACATGGAAGTGATATTGAAGTTGAAAGTGAACCAGGTAAAGGGAGTAGTTTTTCATTCAGCCTCGACACAAAAGCCCCAGAAAAAATTTAAAAACTTACTTTTCCAATACAACATGCTTTAAACTTTTTCCCACTGCCACATGGACAAGGATCGTTTCTGCCAATAACTACTTTGGGTGTTTTAGTCAGGTTCTTCTGTCTTTCCACTCTTTTAACCCAATCCATTACATTTGCAGGCGGACGTTTAGCTTTCAGTTCATCAGCCATAAATTGCATATAGGGATGAACATGTGAAAAGAACTTTTTATATGATGAACATAAATAATTATGACCTGATTCACCTTGAGGAGTGATACTTATCCGATTCTTCGGACATCCTCCATGACAGGTAAAACGATAATCACATTCGAAACAATATCTCGGCAATTTATCACGCTTATCTCTTCCAAACTTTTCCTGTTTCTCTGATTTGATCATATCTACCATTTGGATATCCATAATATTCCCCAACTTATATTCATCATAAACAAAATGGTCGCAAACAAATAGATCGCCATTATGCTCCATTGCAGTAGCATCACCACAAGTTTCTGAAAATACACATAGTCCGGGTCTTTCTCCTGCCCAGTTTGCAAGGGTAACATCAAAAATTTGAACATAATACTTACCAACATCTTTTCTTACCCATTCATCAAAAATGCTATTGAGAAAAATTCCATATTGACCAGGATTAACACTCCATTCTGATACTTTGGCATTTGCTGGGTCACTTGGCGCAAGTAGGTTAATTTTCTCTGGATCAGGAATTTCAGCAATTCGTTCTACAATTGGAATAAATTGCAAAAATCCACTACCAATATCTTTTAAGAACTTATATATCTCAAGAGGATAATAAGAATTCTCCTTATTAACCACAGAAAGGGTATTAAACTCTGCCTTATGCTTATGAAGTAACTCAATACCCTTCATAACCATTTCAAAAGAACCTGTGCCTTGATTTGTTAAACGATGATGATTGTGCAAATGCTCTGGCCCATCAATTGAGACTCCAACCAAAAAATTATTATCAGCAAAAAATCTGGCAAAGTCATCTGTCAGAAGAGTTCCATTTGTCTGGAATATATTTTCAATGCTTTTGTCACCTTTGTATTTTTCCTGAAATTTTAAGGCATTTTTGAAATAATCAAGACCTAGCATTGTTGGCTCTCCACCCTGCCATACGAAACCTATTGTTGGGATATTCTGTGACTCAATGTATTGCTTTGTAAATTCCTCCAATACTTCGTCAGTCATCCTAAAATTTTTCGTATCAAGGTAAAGATTTTTCTTTTCCAGATAATAGCAATAGGTACAATTCAAATTGCAAATTGGACCTATTGGTTTTAGCATCACATTATAGGCAGTGGGCTTCATGCCCGGCATCATCACATCCATCTCATATTCAATTTAGGGCTCAAAATTAATAATTAAAAACTCTAATCTACAGGGTCAATGCAATAAAACCAATAGATTCTTAAGGAAATAATCAATATTCCTCTAAAATTGGGTCTCAATTTATGAACCTTCTAATTTTTTCATCTTTTTCAGGAATATTTAGTTATGTATTTTATCCGCTAAGTTTTGATTTTGAAATTCTTTCGTTTAGTTTTAATAAGGAATTATCCATCAACAATTTTATTCAATCTGATGGATCACAATTTTAATTATTATGTATATAATTGGTTATGACATAGGTAGTTCTTCGGTAAAAGCAAGTTTAATAAAAGCGGATACCGGAGATGTAGTTTCATCAGCTTTCTACCCAAAGGAAGAAATGTTGATTACTGCTAAAATGAGGGGTTGGGCAGAGCAAATTAGTGCCAAGCAAGAATTGTATGAGTCAATAATAAATCAGTATATGTAACTAAAAGTACAACTATTCAGTTGAATTACAGAAAGATAATCTTCAGTTAGCTATAAATTAGCAACTGCGTTAATTTAAAGATTGCTTCGCCTCCTTTGTCGTCGCGCAATTGCGAGGGAGACCCAGGCACGAGGTGACCGAAGCAATCTTGTTTTATCGAAAGGTGTTGAACTATAAATTGTCAGGCCATACTCAGAGATTTCAAACCTTTCCCCTCAACTCTCTTTGTCTCATTAAAACAGATTTAACTGGATTAATTACTCTTTCAAGAAGGCTCTCCTCGTTTGTAATTATCTCAGCAATTCCCTGCATGTCCTGAGAGAAATTTATAGTATTTCCGTAGTTAGTTTCCAATCCGTTAGGCAATTCAACTAAAACTGAGTAAACATTATTATTGGTTACAAGGGAGATAGACTTTACTTTCCCTTGCACAATTCCATACTCAAGATAAGGAAAGTTATCGAATTTAATGTTTACAGTTTGTTCTGTATTAACTTTTCCAGAGCCCTGTATTTCTAAATCAAGTTTACCTATTATTTCGCCTGAATTTTCAGGAATTACTGTCATAACAAGGTCACCAGCCAATACATTTTGATTTTCACTCCAGATTCGTGTAAAACTAACTGTGCCTGTAACATTGGTCCGCAGAACGAATTGTTGTTCCCAATTTCCTACAGCGGCCACAAGATTCTCATATGCTTCCTGAACCGCAATCTGATGCTTTGACAGATCATTATTGGACTGCAATTTTAAATCAAGAATTTGCTGCTCCAGACGTGATATAGAGATATCGTTATTGACAAGTATACTTCTCGATTCTTCAT
>JAGLSB010000719.1 GCA_023135955.1 Bacteroidales bacterium
CAATTTTAAAACAATATGAAAGTTAAATGCAAACTGAATATATTCAGATGATTCTTTTGTTTTAATTTCAAGTGAATTTACTGGTTTAATATCAAGTTTCAATCTTGATTTCCCGAAATCCATGCTCATATATGACCCGAATCTGGAATTTTCTGTTTCAAATTTTTGAAAAAGTTTAGATTCTGAAATAAAAAACAATTCCTGACATAATTCTTTTATACTCTTTTCAGAATCATTGACAAACCAATTGAAATTTAAACCAACTGCTTTGTAAGGAATTTCCTGAAGTTTTTCAATTATTGGTAATAAGGTATTTTTAATTTCATCATCAAGATTTACAGATTGATGACCAATATTAAATTGAAGTTGCTCCGGAACCACTACCAAATTAAATTTTTTAGTTGACAATTGCGTCACACCTGGTACAAATATAGAATTAGGCAGAACTGATTCTTCTTCAATGAAATTGTTCTTTATTAACCAATGCCTATTAAAAACAGAAGGATTAAAGCTTTGAGCCAAAACTACAATGGATTGAACTTTTAATTCTTTTACTAGAGTCATAGTTTAAAATTAACTACAAATTTACATTAATATTCGAATATATTCTTTTTATTTAAAATTGCCTAAAAACAAACACTTCAAATACAACATTGTTTATTGAGCACTGTCGGTTCCGCGTTATGCGCTGCTTGTCTACGATTCTGAGTTTATTTACCTTAAAGATAATGATTTTCTTAAATACAACAAATTTCAATAATGATAACGGGTGTAGCCTTCCCTTTTTTAGGACATAGCTAATTTAGACTTTTTTGGTTTTTGACCTCCTCCCATTAACCGATACACTCTAAAATAGAGAAATTTGACTTTTCTTATTTTGGCCATTTTCCCATAAGAATCACATAATGAAGCTGTCCTCCGATTCCAATAATCCCTATCAGAGACAAAAACACGATGAATACTGATTCACCTGATGAGAGGTTTTGTATTTGGGTTTTGTCTCCATATAGAATACAGACTAGATAGAGTGCGGCAAAACCTGAAATAGTGCAAATAAACCGAAAAGCGAAGTCATGCATATATAGTATTACCCATCTCTCCGATGAGGACCAATCTCTTTTACTATCTTTATGATTACGATTTTGTTCAATAGCACCTCTTACTCCCTGATATATACTCCAGAGGATGACAATTAATATGTACCAGGTATTTTAAACGGCAGAGGTGGTTCTTAGTGAGCAGGATTTCCAAGAGACGCCAAAAGGGAGTTCAATCATACAATGTGAAAAGTGATTTTTGGAAATTTATTGATCGCCGTTCCGATGTTACAATTATCAACCTATGGAGTAAAAGTATAGATGATAAAGATCAAATTATATTTAGTATTACAATTAGAATTAATAAATATTTATATGTCATAATGTGGTATCCTAAATTAAATATGTTATTTATTATGGAAATGAAGAATCCAGAAAGTTATTCAAACTAAAAAAAAATCAAAGTTGAAAAATTATTTCGTCATATTATAAAATATAATAACGCAGAATCCCTTATTTATTAACCTTTGAAAGAAAAGATTTCGCAACTATCAGTCCTTTGAAAACAAAAAAAAGTTCACCATACACTCCATTATGAATTGATATAGTACACTTAATAGTACACTCAGAAATTCGAAACCTTCTGA
>JAGLSB010000072.1 GCA_023135955.1 Bacteroidales bacterium
TGGCATGCAAAAAGCAGCAATTTATTTTTCCAGTGGTGTGCCGCCAATTAAAATGGTAAACAATATTATGAATGGTCATTCCAATGGAAACATAATTCATGAAAAATGAAATAATGGAATAATTTAAATTAATTTAGATGGAATAAATGCAAAACCGGAAAACCAGGTTTCAAATTTTGATAAATTCATCTATTATGAAAAAGCTCATTTTATTAGCCACAATAGTATTTACAAACAGTATATATTTTAACACTAATGCCCAACCCTATTCCCTATTTTATTTAATAACAATGAATGAAAATATGAAAACAGGAGAAAGAATATTTATTGAGAATGCAGATAAGTGTTTAGCCATAATTGAAGAGGCTGCTCAAAAAATGTCTGTTAAAGGAGTAGCAGTTATTGCATTTATTCCTGGTGACACTACAGAGTCATGGATTTCAAAAATGAAAGTAGTAGGAATAATAACCAATGGATCATCAAATTATCTTGCCGTAGCATATTCCAAAGCTTCCGAAATGGCCGAAACATATAAAAATAGTGGTTGCGGAGTAAGAGAACCCATGAAAGGAGAATTCGGTTTCCAGGGCGGTGTACTAAAAGAAGTAAAATCAGGATATATTCTTGCCGTTTTTTCAGGAGCCACCGGAGAACAAGATGTTGAATTAGCTAATGAGGGTATAGATTGGCTATATAAACATTATTAGCAGAAAATATAGGGCCTAAAGTCTAAATGACCACACACTCGCCCTCACACTCTCACACCATTTATAACCAACATAAGTATTGTTATTATAATGCAAAGTATTATTTAATAAAAACTGATTAATGTAAATTTGATTTTTCTCAGTCGGTAAATTACTTGTAAAGGAATCATTAATTATGAAAACACCTCGCATTTTCAGACTAGAAGAAATATGTTGTATTGATCTTTATTTGAATTCTCACTTTAGGTTAAAATGATATGAAAATTACAATTATTTCCTGGTTATTACTTTTTGTTTGCAATCTTATGTGGTCGCTACAGTTTACCTGTATCAAACTTACACAGGATCAGATGGGGCCATTTTTTACTGTGTGGGCTCCAATGGGATTAGCAGCAATATTATTAGCTCCATTTGCATTGAGGAGTTTTAAAAAAGAAGGAAAAAAGTTCAAGGATATTTTGATATTTGGACAACTTGCATTGCTGGGAGCATTTCCGGCACAAGTATTAATGACATGGGGAACACAATATTCTCTTGCAAGCAATGCAGCTATTCTAACACTTGTTTTACCCGTAATTACAGCATTATTTGCCTTTATATTATTAAAAGAAAAGATGAACAAGGTAAGGTGGTTGAGTTTTGCTGTTGCAATTATTGGTGTAGTTCTTATTTCTACCGGAGATATCAGGCAGTTAAATTTTAGTTCAAAATATGCTATAGGAAATATTCTTATCTTTTTAGCAATTGTGGGTAATTCTTATTTCAATGTAGGGATCAAAAAAATCTCGAAAATGTACTCTGAAATTGAGATGGTGTTTTATACATATGTTGTAATTATCATTTTACTTACACCTCTTGTCTTTTTTTTCGAAGGAGATGTTTTCGCAAGAATACCCGTCTTTACAATTCAAACATGGACAGGGTTTATCTTGCTTACATTTTTCCATAATTATCTATCAATGATCTTGTTCTTTAAAGCACTGAAAATTCTCGACGCTATTCAAGTAGCTTTATCTAATTACCTTGTTGCATTTTTTGGTATTCCTATAGCAGCTATCTGGCTTGGAGAAACTCTTAATAGTCATGCAATTGCAGGGGGTGTTCTGGTTTTACTTTCCACTTTAACTATAACAATAATTGATTATAGAATTAAGAATAAATCAGCAATAAATTAATCTTGTTAATAAAAAATCATATTATAAAAATAAGGAGGAATAATTATGGAAAACAAAACTAAGTGGGGCGTAATTGGCTCAGGTGGGATAGCCAGAAGAAGGACAATTCCGGAAGGAATTATTCCTGCTGAAAATGCAAAACTGGGTTCCGTTTATGACATTGATGCAGAAGCAAATGATTCTGTTGCAAAAGAATTTGATGCCAATGCCTCACAAAGTCTGGAGGATCTTCTAAAATCTGATATTGATGCTGTTTATGTTGCCTCTCCGGCAAATATGCATCTCGAGCAGGTTATTGCATGTGCTAAAGCCAAAAAACATGTTCTTTGTGAAAAACCTTTGGGCATGACCATAGCTGAAGCTGAAAAAATGATCGCAGTTTGTAAAGAGGAAGGCGTTATATTGGGAACAGGATTTATGATGAGATTTCTATCTCAGCATCAGGCTGCTCTCAAATTAATTCAGGATGGCAAATTGGGTAAACCTGTATATGGCAGAGCACAATTGTCTTGCTGGTATCCTCCAATGGAGGGAGCATGGCGACAGTCCCCTGAAACAGGTGGCGGTGGATCTCTGATGGATATGGGAAGCCATTGTATTGATCTGCTGGAAATGTTCTTTGGTGAATTAAAGAGCGTAAGTTGCTTTATAAATAATAATGTTCATTCTTATGAATCGGAAGACAGTGCTGTTGTTTCATTAATGTTTAAAAATGGCGCAATGGCTACAGTTGATACATATTTCTGCATTCCTGATAATAGCAGCAAGAATATTCTGGAGCTTTATGGTTCTAAAGGCAGTATACTTGCAAAAGGAACAATTGGTCAGGGTGCAGCCGGTGAAATGACTGCCTATCTCGAAGAAGATGCTGGTGAGTACAATGCTGAGCAAGCAAGAAATGCCGCAGAAGGTCTGTCTATTAATCCAACCCCTGTTAATACTTATCTCGCTGAGATAGAAGAATTCAGTAGCGCTGTTCTTGAAAACAGAGAACCAAAAAATAATCTTGAAATTAGTCTGCAGAGTCAGAAAGTACTTGCTGCATGCTACGAGTCAGCTAAAACAGGAAAAGTTGTAGAAGTCTGATAAACAATTGCTATATGGAAAAGACTGTATTAGGAATACTTGCGCATCCTGATGATGCTGAAATTCTCTGTGCGGGCACTCTCTCTTTATTAAAAAATGCCGGATGGTCGGTTCATATTGCCACTGTGGCTATGGGAGATAAAGGTACTGCCAGGCATTCGCGGGATGAAATTATAAAGATCCGTAATGCAGAAGCTAAAAAATCTGCAGCTATTATTGGGGGAACTTATCATTGCCTTGAGATTGATGATATATATCTTTTTTATAACCGTGAATCAATCAATAAAGCAACTTCATTAATCAGGAAAGTGCGTCCAAGTATTGTTTTTACCTCTAGTCCATCTGATTATATGCTCGACCATGAGATATCAAGTCTGATAGCTCAAACCGGATGCTTCTGTGCCGGCATCAAAAACATGGATGTTAAAGAGGAACCTTTTGAGCCAATCCCTTCATTGTATTATTGTGATCCGATTGAAGGTAAAGACAAAATGGGAGAGCTGGTACATCCATCTACTTATGTAGATATCTCAGGTGAAATAGAAACCAAAACGAAAATGCTTGCCTGTCATGAAAGTCAGCAAAGCTGGCTGTTATCACATCAGGATAGTGAATATATTCTTGCCATGAAGCAGTTTTCTGAAAAAAGAGGAAAGGAAATAAACACAGCTTATGCTGAAGGTTTCAGACAGCATCTCGGACATGGATATCCTCATGATAATATCCTTAAAGAAATACTTGGCGATTTAGTTGTTACAAAATAATCATGTTCAATAATTAATCAAAAGGAAAAAAGATTATGCCTAGAAAATTAAGTATGTTGGCTCGCGACTGGTGGGATTTCACCACGCTTAATGATGAATTATTAAATGATGTAGCAAAGCTTACATCGAATGACCTGCTCCAACTTTCAAGAGATGGTTTCAATGTTAAATTTTATGATACCCTGGAAGACTTCTATCTTGCAGAAGCACTCGAATACATTACTGCCTGGAAGCGATCAACCGCCGATAATCCGGTTGGTGTATGTGGACCCATTGGTCCTACGGAGCAACTTCCTTTAGTAGCTCGTATGGTAAATGAATTGCAACTGGATTTAGCCAATAGTCATTTTTGGGGCATGGATGAATGGTATGTTGACGGCAAAGAAATTGAACCAACACATCCATTGTCATTTGAAAAAGCAGACAAAGAACTTTGTTTTGATCTTATCGACAAAAAGTTCAGTATGCCTGAGGAAAACATGCATTTCCCTAAAGCCGATACCAGTAAATACATTCAGAGTTGGGAAAATGGAATTAAGTGTGCTGTAATGCAAGGCGGACAAGGAGATGTTAAGCATTGGGCATTTAACGATCCTTTTAAAAGAGAAGGAAAATATAAAGATAATCCTCCTACACCTGAAGAATTCCGGAAACTTACAACCAGAGTAGTCGACTTGCATCCTGTTACCTGTATGCAAAATGCACGTACCAGCGGAGGAGGAGTAGTAACAGGTATCCCAATGCAGGCAATTACAGTAGGCCCTGTTCAAACCTGGATGGCGGAAAAAGTATCCATCTGGCAGGCTGGAACTCATGACAATGCATTCGGTCAGCGACTTACTGCCTTTATGATAAGCAATAAAATAATGGATAGTTCTGTTCCTATGTCGTTATTGGCAGATCATCCGAATGTACAGTTTAATTACTATCGTGGTGGCATAGGTGAATGTGAAACGGAAATGCACTAAGAAATGAATACCTCGGTTTATGAAGTACTCAGGCTTAACAAATCCATTAAGATTAATGCTGATTGGGATAAGCCTGAATGGCAGAAGAGTAAAGCCATACTGATTGAGAATTATATGGGACCCAAACCTAAATTCCATCCCGCTGTACAAGCAAAGATGATGTATGATGATGAAAATTTATATGTTATTTTCCAGGTGAAAGACCGCCATGTACGTTGTATAACAAAAGATATCAATGGTCCGGTATGGGAAGATTCCTGTGTTGAATTCTTTTTCTCACCAGATACCAGTTTCCCTGAAAAATATTTTAACCTCGAAATCAATTGTGGTGGGACAGCCCTGATGCATTATAATGTCATAGCAGGAAAGGATATTACTGAGCTTGAAACTAATGATATTGAAAAGATAGAAATTGCACATTCTTTACCTCAGATAATTGATCCTGAGATTACGGAACCGGTAACATGGACAATTGAGTATAGAATACCTCTGGCTTTGCTTGAAAAATATTCACATGTAACTTATCCAAAATCCGGGATTAACTGGAAAGCTAACTTTTATAAAATTGCTGAAAATTCATCCAATCCTCATTATCTTACATGGTCTGTTGTGAATAATGAAATCCCTGACTTTCACCTACCACAATTTTTTGGTCTGCTGAAATTTCAATAATTCTTATTAAATTGTCGAATAAGATACTTAGACTAGCTTTTTTGAATATAAATGATGGTGAATAAATAAATTATACAAGATGAAATGAACGATGAAGAATGAATTACACCCTCCTCCCGATGTACATCGAAACCCCCTAAAGGGTCTACTCTTTAACCCTGGAGGGGTTGAACTTGAATAGCCACGGGTTTTAACCCTTGGTAATATGAATGTCATTAGACCCAACCCCAGAGGGGTTGAACAATAACTGTTTACTGTTCAACCCCT
>JAGLSB010000720.1 GCA_023135955.1 Bacteroidales bacterium
TTTAGAAACAAGGAAACTTAAGTAATTTATAGTACTAAAATATTAATGATTAGTACTTGTAATTAAAAATAGAACGATTTAGTTTTGATAATAAAATTCAAAACTTTTTATAATATCACTAAATATAAATTTAGCCCCAAAGCATTTTACTAAACAAAAAATAATGACTGATATTGAGAAAATCATGGATAATAATCAAACAGGCTCAGAAAACAAGACAACATCACAGAAAAACAAATCCTCACGACTGGTTTCCCTTGATACTATGCGTGGTTTTACGATGTTATGGATAACCGGAGGAGGCTATTTGATAAGTTCTCTACAATCATTAGGCGATTTTAAGCTTTTCAATTTTCTTGCTTACCAGATGGATCACTCATCATGGGAGGGACTTCGCTTTTATGATTGCATCTGGCCTGGGTTCATGTTAATGGTTGGAGTTTCCATACCATTCGCCTATGCAAAACGGTCATTAACACAATCATATCCTCTGATGCTTCGGCATGCTTTGATAAGATTCTTTATTCTTTTCCTGCTTGGTTCCCTAAGAGAATCAGTAAGCATGGGAGAAGTTCATTTATTTGAACTTAGCAGTGCTCTTCAACCTATAGCCGTTGCATACCTGGTTTCATTTCTGTTAGTACGGAAAAGTTGGAAAATACAGGCAGGGGTTGGTTTGGCAATTCTACTTTTCTATGGTTTGGCACAGGCTCTTATTCCTGTTCCGGGAGTAGGTGCCGGATCATATGAACATAATGCCAATCTGGTTTGGTTCCTTGACGGTAAACTACTACCTAGTAGAATTGAAGATTCAGTATTCCTTGCAGGATGGGGAACCACCATTACAATGATTCCTCCAATTTCCACAACTATACTTGGTCTTTTGATAGGTCGTTTGCTGCGAAGCGAGAAAGGGCATGAATATAAATTAAAAATTCTCGCAGCTATAAGCGCAGGTGTTTTGGCAAGTGGCTACCTTGTTTCATTCTTCGTGCCTGTTGTTATGAAGTTATGGACTGTATCTTATGGCTTACTTAGTGCTGGATGGGCAGCTTTTGAATTGCTGCTTCTATATTTAATAATCGATGTACTAGGATACCGTAAATGGTCCTTATTTTTCGTAGTTATTGGTATGAATGCACTTGCGATTTATCTATCCGGTACTGTGATGAAGCTTCACAAAATAGCTGATATATTTACACAAGGACCTGCTTCTTTAATGGGCTCATTTGGACCTGTATTTAGCGCTCTGGGATTTCTGGCTTTAGAATGGTCGATTCTTTACTGGATGTATAAACGGAAAATCTTTTTAAATCCATAACTAACACGACAAACTAACTAAATTGTTTTATTCTTCGCCGATACTCTGAAGGGGTCCCGCCTTTAATTTTTTTAAATCGGCGGTTAAAGTTAGCAAGATTCTCAAATCCGGAGTCATATGCAATTTCTGCAATAGAAACCTTTTCTGCACACAATAATTTGCATGCATAGCCAATTCTAATATTTAATAAATAATCAGTGAAATGCATACCGTATGTATTTTTGAAAGCTGGGTAGAATGCCGCATATGACATATTTGTAACATCAAGTAATTCATTTATTTGAATTTTCCTGTGAAAGTTTTGCAAAACAAATTGCAATGCAATATTCATTGGTTCATTTGTCTCTTTTGGTTTTGAATGAATCCATGCAGGGCTTGCTAACGCTCGGTACTCTTTTGACGAACCAAACAATTGAAAAATTTGAAATAATGCATAAAGCCTGTCAGAATTATTCATGTCAATCATATTTAACATAATAGATTTGATCCGGCTTTTTGTTTTGCCATGAAACTTATATCCCCTTTCAGACTTGATTAGAAACTCCTTTAAAGGTAAATGTTCAGGTATTTCAAAAAAGTTTTCACCCAAAAAATCATAACTAAATTGGATTACAAATGCCTGACCATCAATTTCATCAATATTATCATTTATTTCATCATCTAAACTCCATTGATGCGGCAGGTATGGTCCAACAAATATAAGGTCGCTATCGTTGAACCATTCAACATTGTCACCCACCATTCTTCTGCCATTTCCTTTTAATATTGAAACAAGCTCATATTCTGGATGATGATGCCAGGGTGCAAATGGAGCCTTCTCATCATGGACGATAAATGATTTGTCTGGTTCTTTAAGTAATCTTAGTTCAGCAACTTCCATAATTTATAATTATGGTACTAAAATCCGAATTTTATTTGAATTTTTATACAAAAATAGAGTAAAAGTATAATATTAATATTACAATTAAATTGTAAAGTATTATTTAACTACTTTTTAATGGCTTATTTTTAATCCTTAAATAGAGAAATTTTGAGTGGATTATTTATATAAAAAATTGAAAAAAAATGAAAAAGAAATTAGAGTTTACTGGTTCAGATACCGAAGGTGGAATAACCTCTGGTTATCAGATGAATGATGGTATTAAACTTAAAGTACCTTATTCCTTCTTTGGTTCCATTTATGATGAGCAAGAAGAAGAGGCCTTAAAGGCTGTTTTAAAACAAGAAGCTCAGACAATGGGTCCACAGGTTGCAATGTTCCAAACTGAATTTGCTGAAATGTTTGAGGTTAAAAATGCATTTGCCACAACCAGTTGTACAACTGCAATGCATGTTGCAACCCAGGTTTTCGGCATTAAAGAAGGCGATGAAGTAATTGTTACACCTAACACATTTATTGCAACATCTCTGGTTATTCTTAAGGAGGGAGCAAAACCAGTTTATGCAGATATTGATCCAAGGACTTTCAATATCGACCCTAACAAAATTGAAGATAAAATTACCAGCAAGACCAAAGCAATATATGTAGTTCATTACGCGGGTCAGATGTGTGATATGGATCCGATAATGGCAATTGCTAAAAAGCACAATCTATATGTAATGGAAGATTGTGCTCATGCTCACGGCGCTAAGTATAAAGGCAGACCAGCCGGTAGTATTGGAGATATTGGATGTTTTAGTTTTCATTCTTTGAAAAATATGACAACCTTAGGAGAAGGTGGGATGATAACCACAAATAATGATAAGTTCTCCGATATGATTAACCGGATGAGGGTGATGAGTATTACTCACTGGGCACCAGAAGATACCAAATTTGAATTTGGTGGCATTAAAATGGAAAAGAAAGAACTGGACTATTGGATACCTTCTCATTTCAATGTTATTGAAGACAGCGGTAAATGGGGAAATAATTATCGAATGAATGAAGCTCAGGCTGTAGTTGGAAGAACACAATTAAGGAAGTTGGACATGATGATTGATAAAAGAAGGGAAAATAGCCACTACATCAATGATGGAATTAAAGGAATTAAAGGAATAACACCTGTGTATGAAGACCCTAATTGCTATGTTTCTTTTCATCTATATACTCTTTGTATTGAGGAAGAAGAACTTGGAGCCTCCAGAGATGAATTTTTGAGAGTGTTATATCAAGAAGAAGGTATTCAGGGTATTCAGCACTATCAGCCTACATATCATCTCACTGGTGTAAAAGAAAAATATGACTACCCGGATAAATTGTGTCCTAATGCTGAGAAATTCTTTTATGCCCGAGAGACAAATCTCCCGATGAATCCACAATTAACAAGAGAAAATCTTGATGATATAATTGCAGGAATAAAAAACGCAGCAGAAAAGGTAAGAAAATAATTTGTAGGTTGTTAGGTTGTTTTTCTGATTAGTTAGTCAGATAATAGTTGTTTTTAACGTCCCGATGTACATCGGGACAGATTAATATAGCCCAAGGCGTTGCCTGGGGCTAAATTTATTTGGGCTTTCAGCCCGGGTTTATTGTTTTTCGCAGTTTTGAGTTTAATCTTTTATAGAAGTTTTTGAATTCATTGGCATCAAAAAATTGGAATTAATTATCTTTATAAAAAGTAGAATAAATATATAATCCACCCCATGAAAAAATTAATATCAAGTAAGCTTTGGTCGATCATTAGATCGGCTATTATGTATGTAGTTCTAATCATTTTGTCAACAAATGCAAATGCAGTCGAAAAACCTTTGATATTTCCAATCCCTCAACAGCTTGAAGTTACAAGCGAGATATTTGAATTGGATGAAACGGTATCTATTATCGTTCCTGAAAACTATAGTGAGGAGGATATTTTTCTTGCACGTTTTCTGGTGAGGGAATTAAGTGATAAATATGGTATAGCTGTTAAGATTGAATCAAGTGCAATCATCCCTGAAGGCCGGAAAGTAGTGGTTATGGGATCTGTTGACAATCCGTTGATTAAGCAGTACATTAAAGATAACAAATTGAAAATGAGTACTGATTACTCAGGTTCGGAAGGTTATTTTCTGAATGTAAGTAACAATAAGATTGTTATTTCAGGCCTGGACGATTCAGGCGCATTTTTCGGACTACAATCATTGCGTCAATTAATCGATGCTGAAAACGGAACGAAAGTACAAGGAGTAAAAGTACAGGACTGGCCAAATCTTCCTTTCAGGGCTATACGCTTGTATGTTCCAGGTCCGGAAAACATTGCTTTCTTTAAAAGATTCCTTAGGGATTTTATGGCACTTTACAAGTATAATAAGGTTATTATTGAAGTAAACTGTATGCGTCTGGACAATCATCCTGAAGTCAATGCCGGCTGGATTGAGTTTGCGAAGGATTTACAGTATTCACGTTCGAACAGGCCAGTAGGAATTCGGGGAGAGGGAAAAACTTCAAGTCATTATGATGCTGGCGATGGATTAATTATTGAAAAGGATGATATTAGGGATATTGTTGAGTTGGCTAATCAAAATTTCATTGAGGTGATACCGGAAATACCTTCACTCACCCATGCCTATTATCTTTTAACAAGACATCCTGAGCTGTCAGAATATCCTGGCGATAACTGGCCAGATACCTACTGTCCATCAAATCCTGCTTCTTATGAACTTATGTTTGATGTATATGATGAGTATATTGAAGTGATGCAGCCAAAAATGATCCATATTGGACATGATGAGTGGAGGATGCCACTGGATGTTTGTCCACTCTGCAAAGAGAAGACATATTCTGAGTTATATGTACAGGATGTCAACAATATATACAATTATATGTCAGAGAAGGGAATCAAAATTGCAATGTGGGGAGATCATTTACTGGAAAGTGTTCGCAATGCCGGACCCAGAGATGCCGTTTCCTCAACCGGATTTGAATATCAAAAACCCGGAGCGGTACCGCCATCATTAGTAAAGAGTTCCATTCCTAAAGACATACTGATATTTAACTGGTTTTGGGTTAACGAGGAAAGGGATATGGAATTACAAGACTTGGGGTTCAAACAGTTATATGGAAATTTCAAGCCAAACATAAGTAATTGGGACGAAAGAATTAAAAAAATCGATGTAGTTGGAGGGGCTCCTTCTTCCTGGGCAGCTACAAATGAGTTTAATTTTGGAAAAGATTTATTAGTAGATTTTCTTGGCTCTGCTAATTTGTTATGGTCAACTCATACCGTTGATCAAACAGATGTAGCTGCAATTGCAAGGGGATTAATGCCATCTATCCGAACTAACTTAGGGCTTGCCTGGGTTCCAAGTGAAGATGAAAATAGTGTTGAACCAATTGATATCACTTCGAATTTTAACTTTCCTGCAAATTCAGAAGTTTTCAATGTCAATTTAAGTACATTAAAATATGGATCAGTAAATAACCGGGCTAAAGTCTTCAATTTATCCGGAGCTTCAACACCAACTTCAAACTGTGCAATCGCAGTTGGATCAATTGGAGTTGGTGAAAACCCACTGCCAAATGAGGTTAAAGGAATAAGTATTGAAGAAGATGTGAGCAGTCTGATATTTTTACATGCAGCTGCCCTTCCTGCAGGAAATCAAAAAGCTTACTATAATATTCCTAACTTTTTTGACACGCCGGATCTCTTAGGTTTTTATGAAATTTTGTATGAAGATGGTTTCAGGATAAGCGTACCTATCCAATACGGGGTAAATATTTTGGAATGGAACCCGGGAGGAGAAAACAGCCTCGATAGAAGAGAAGGCAGGACCGGATCTCCACAGAATGCCTATTGCTATAAGGCCGATCCAATTTCTTGCTCCTCAAATGAGGAAGCCAATCCGATCACATTTTATGCTTATGAATGGGTCAATCCAAGATATGGCAAAATCATTAAAGAGGTGAGCCTATTTGGAACTGTTGATTATCAAGCTACTCAGCCAGCAGGTAATCCAGAATTCAGACCTATGAAAAGTAATGCAATATTACTGACCGGCATAAGCAAGGTTAAAAAAAGAATCCCGTATAGAGCTACTAAAGAATAAATGTGAAGGCTGTAGAATAGATAAAACAGCCGAATTACATGAAGATTACTTTTTTGATAGCTTAAGGTTTTTATAATGATAACCATGAAAAAATAAACTCATGAAAAAATCAAGTAAGCTCTGGTCGATTATTAGATCGTCTACGGTATTTGTGGTTTTAATCACAATTACTATTAATGCTAATGCGATCGAAAAACCTCTGATATTTCCTATCCCGCAGCAACTCGAACTTACTAATGACATTTTTGTGTTAGATGAAACAGTGTCTATAATCGTTCCTGAAAACTATAGTGATGAGGATATTTTTCTTGCTCGTTTTCTGGTAAGGGAATTAAGTGATAAATATGGTATAGCTGTTAAGATTGAATCCAATGCAAATATCCCTGAAGGCCGGAAAGTAGTGGTTATGGGATCTGTTGACAATCCCTTGATTAAGCAGTACAATAAAGATCAGCATTTGAAAATGAGCAAAGAATACTCAGGATTTGAAGGCTATTTTCTGAATGTAAGTAACAATAAGATTGTTATTTCTGGCTTAGACGATTCAGGCGCATTTTTCGGACTACAATCATTGCGTCAATTAATCGATGCTGAAAACGGAACGAAAGTACAAGGCTTAAAAGTACAAGATTGGCCAAATCTTCCCTTCAGGGCAATTCGCTTGTATGTTCCAGGTCCGGAAAACATTGCTTTCTTTAAAAGATTCCTCAGGGATTTTATGGCACTTTACAAGTATAATAAGGTTATTATTGAAGTAAACTGCATGCGTCTCGACAATCATCCTGAAGTCAATGCCGGCTGGATAGAATTTGCAAAAGATTTACTCTATTCACGTTCCAATTCGACAGAGGGACTGCGGGGTGAAGAAAAAAACTCGAGTCATTATGATGCAGGAGATGGATTTATTATTGAAAAAGATGATCTTAGGGATATTGTGGAGGTCGCAAATCAGAATTTCATTGAGGTGATACCGGAAATACCATCGCTCACACACGGCTATTATCTGTTAACACGGCATCCTGAGCTGGCGGAATATCCCGGGGATAACTATCCAGATACTTACTGCCCTTCCAATCCTGCTTCTTATGAACTTATGTTCGATGTATACGATGAGTATATTGAAGTAATACAGCCTAAAATGATCCATATAGGACATGATGAGTGGTGGGGAGCCCCCCTGGATATTTGTCCACTATGTAAAGGGAAAGATTATTCAGAGCTGTTTGCTTATGATATCAATAAAATTCACTCATACATGGCTGAGAAAGGAATCAAAATTGCAATGTGGGGAGATCATTTGCTGGAAAGCGTGCGCAATAATGGACCAATTGAAAGAACCTCATCCACCGGGGTTGAATATAAGACTCCTGGAGGACTTCGTCCCTCTGTTGTTAAGAATGATATTCCAAAAGACATACTGATTTTTAACTGGTTTTGGAGTAAGGAGGAGAGGGATTTGGAGTTACAGGAATATGGTTTCAAACAGTTATACGGAAATTTCAAGCCAAGCATAGTTAATTGGGATGAAAGAATAAAGAAAATTGATGTTGTTGGAGGTGCGCCTTCTTCCTGGGCTTCAACAAATGAGTTTAATTTTGGTAAAGATTTAATGATAGATTTTCTTGGTTGTGCTAATTTAATATGGTCCACTCATACTATATCTCAAGAAGATATGGCTATCGTTGCCGGAGATTTAATGCCTTCCATACGATCCAATTTAAGTGCTGACATAATTCCCAGTGAAGAAGGAGATAAAATTGTCCCAATTGATATTTCCTCTAATTATAATTTTCAAACAGATTCAGAAATCTTAAATGTCAATCTAAGCACATTAAAATCAGGAAAGGTAAAAAGCCAAACCAAGGTCTTTAATTTATCCGGGGCTTCGACAACATCCAGTGACTGTGCAATTGCTGTTGGATCTAAAGGTGTTGGAGAAAATCCTCTGCCAAATGAAATTAAAGGTATAAGTATTGGAGAAGATGTTAGCAGTCTCATATTTTTGCATGCCTCTGCCTTACCTTCAGGAAATCAAAAAGCTTACTTTAATATCCCAAGCTTTTTTGATACGGCTGATCTCTTAGGTTATTATGAGATTTTGTATGAAGATGGATTTAAGGTAATTGTGCCAATTCAATACGGTGTCAATATTCTGGAATGGAATCCGGGGGGAGAAAACAGTCTGGATAAAAGAGTTGGAAGGACTGGTTCTCCACAAAATGCATATTGTTATGAGGCAGATCCAGTTTCTTGTTCTTCAAATGAAAAAGACAATCCGATCACGTTTTTTGCCTATGAATGGGTCAATCCAAGGTTTGGTAAAATAATTAAAGAGGTGAGCTTACATGGAACTATCGATTATCAAGCTACCGAACCAAATTACCAAAAACCAGAAACCAGTCCCATGTCAACTAATGCAATTATACTAACCGGCATAAGCAAGGTTACAAAAAGAGAACCATACAAGCCTACAAAATAATTAAAGGGAAGCGAGAGTATTAAAATTATGCCTAAATTGTCTCTAAATTATTGATACACAAATTAACTACTTTAAGGTTCTTAATCATAAAAAAATAGAAAAATGAAAAACATATTCTTTGTTCTATTACTGTTTTCAGTTGAGATTCATGCTCAAACCGATAATTATGTTGTTGATGCCCTTGTTAATCCCAAACAGCAGGAACAAATTATCACAGTCGGAGGATTAAACGCCGATATTCATGGCTTTACAAATGAAGCTATTCAGTTGGCTGTTGATGCCTTGTCTGATAATGGCGGCACAGTTATGCTCAATGAGGGACAATTCGAAATAAAGGCACCTGTCAGGCTTTCATCAAATATAAACTTGATTGGATCCGGCACTGAGACCATTCTTAGGCGCATTGACGGCTATAATTCAAATTTTATTATTGACGCTGATTTTGGTGAACTTAAAATAACTGTGGAAGATGCATCTGGTTTCGATGTAGGTATGAGTATTCAGGTTACCGATAATAAATGGTCCTCATGCTGGAATGTATCCACGGCTGTAATTACAGATATCGTTGACAATATAATTTATTTTGATACTTACCTTATCAGGGATTATAATTCTGAAGATAATGGGAAAGTGACAAATGCCGGCTCATGTGTTTCAATAAATGGAGAAGAGAATATTTCATTGTCAAACTTTACAATTGATGGAAACAAAAGCAAAAACGATATTCTTGATGGCTGCAATGGTGGGGGAATAGCAATTCTCAAGTCTAAAGATGTAATTATTGAAAATATCCATGTAAAAGATTTTAACGGAGAAGGTATTACCTGGCAAATTACAGAAAATATTACTGTTCGGGATTGCGAAATAAGTGGTTGCACTAATATGGGGCTTCATCCAGGATCGGGTTCCCCAAATACAAGAATAGAGAATAATAACAGTCATCATAACAAAGTTGGATTATTTATTTGCTGGAGAGTTAGTCACAGTCTTGTAAAAGCTAACCAATTTCATAACAATTCAGATTGCGGAATCAGTACCGGACATAAAGACACAGATGTAGTTTTTGATAATAATCATATTTACGAAAATGGAACTGACGGTGTTTATTTTAGAGGTGAGGACTCAAAAAATTCGCCACATAGGAATTCATTTATTAACAATACAATAGAAAATAATGGGGCCCTGAATGGTGGTTACGGTTTTAATATTAATGGTAATGCCACTGATCTTGTATTGAAAGACAATATTATT
>JAGLSB010000721.1 GCA_023135955.1 Bacteroidales bacterium
AATATTTGGGTTAACTAATATAGTATCAGTTGTTTCCCCCGTACTCCAATAATAATTCAGAGGAGTAGGAAAAAGAGAATCAATATTTATCCATAGGGATGTCGTATCATAAAGACAAATTCCTTCGACCTGCTTTGATATAGTTGAATTAGGATATGGAATAATAATGGGATATTGAGATGATGATAAAGGACCCAGACAACCATTTTCAGAAATTCCTCTGACTGATATATTATCAGTCGCTTTTAGAGAATCTGTAATGTATGTTTCACTAACAGAAGAAAGTAATAATATCGTGTCGTTATTATAGAAATTGTAAGTTTCCAAGCCTGAAGGTGAAGCAGTAAACACAACAAAATCACTGTAGCACATTGTGTCAATAGAAGCTGTAATAGAAGTTTCAGTCAGAGGCAAAATATTAAATAATATGCTATCCTCAGATATGCTTACACAATTAAAATCATCATAGGCCATAACTGTAACCATATCACTTCTTACATCTAAATCAACTGTGCTTTGGCTATCTTCAAATAACTCATTAATACTATCTGTGAAAACATATCTTGAAAATCCTGGTGAGGCAGTAAAACTAACCGACTCATTCATACAAAGATCTCCTGTTTCAGAAGCTTGCAGATAAACAGGCTCTATCGCAATAATTTCTGTATGTAAAGCATTGCTTGTATTCAAACATCCATGATTATAAACTTCTACTGTTATAAGATTATCATTTAATAAATCAAAACTACGATAGATGGGAATTATTGAATCCTGAACAATATCCGAATTATTATAGAATACATATCTGTCATAACCCGAAGGTGTAACAGAAATAATCAATTCTGAATAATCACAAATTGAGTCATTCACAGCATTTGAACTTATAATAATTGGATCTGAGGTTATAACATCAATATTAAAATATTTATTAACGGAGGGACAGCCGGGTTGATTATTATCTGTAAGTGATACCGTTACAATGGTATCAATAATACTCAAAAAATTAAAAGTTGTATCAAGTGTAGTTGATCCATTATTCCACGACAGTGAGTAATCAGGAATATTGATATCTTCAACTACCAGGTCTAAAGTTTCATTTTCACAACTTGTTTTTTCAGATTCAATAGAAAAACTAATAAGATCGCAATCTCTAGCATAACATGTAGTAACTTGTGAAATCATACTATTTCCACAAGGAGTATCTCCTAATGCTATAACGGAAATCGTTGCTGAGTCACCCAAACCAAGACCCGTTAGCTCATGAGTCAATCCCATATTTCCTGAAGACGGGGTAATAAAAACCATGTCATTGACACTCACCTCATAACCTTTCGCGTCCGTTAAAGCATCCCAAATAAAATTCACTGATGCAGCCGTTGATGATCCACAATTAACTTGCGGTGTTGGTAGTTTTGGCTCAACCGTTGTAATAATGGTATTACTAAAATCGCCAACACAAGTATTGTTGATTGCTCTTGCTCTGATTTCATCTCCATCTTCAAGAAGAGTTGTTTCGTAAGAATTAAAGTAACTATCTTCTATTAGCGAAAATCCATTGTAGAACTCATATTTTTCATGCCCAGTCGGAAGAACTAAGAAACTAATTTTTTCTCCCTCACAAATCAGATTATCAATATCGGAAGAAGTAATAAGTAATGAAGAAGGTGTTTCATAAACTTTTATTTCGGTATATTTAATTACAGCTGGACAGGAAGGTTGGTCAAGATTGTATAATGTAACAGATATTATGGTGTCTTTTTCTGGGATAAAGATATGCCTTATATCGCTTGTTTCGGGGCTTTGGGCCCATGATATTCCGTAATTTGAAATTGAAAGATTCTTAATTTCAATGACAACTGAGTCATCAAGACATACATCATAATTTGAATCCAGATCGTAATCATAGGAGATACAACTTTCTGCAAATCCTATTGCTGGCAGTGACTGTTCGCTCATTCCACAGGTACCATCACTTAATGCTATTACAGAGAGAGACATTGCTTCACCTGGAATAAGATTATCTATTGTATGTGTTGTACTTAGAGTACCAGAAGAAGGAATTATAAATGGGCCATAATTTTCGCTTACCAGATATCCTGTAGTCCCTGAAATTTCATCCCAAACAAATTGAATACTTGATAAATCGGAAGAAAAATAATTTACAACTGGGACGGCGACAGGTGTATCCACACTAATTGAGATTGTATCGGAAACTACACGACAGTTACCTTCTATAACAGCGGCATAAACTTCCTGGTTACCAATAACTCCATCGTCTGTATAAATATTATCAGGACCACTTTGTAAAAGCGAATTATTTCCATAAAATAAGTAATTCTCATAATTTGCAGGAGTTACAGTATATGAAATAGATGTTCCCTCACAAACTGGCTGATCTCCTGTAGAGTTGTCTATTTGAATCACGGGTCTTTCAGTAACCTGAATATCAAAAGACTTTTCAAGAGAAGGACATCCTGGTTGATCAAGATTTGTAACGCTAACAGGGATAATTATGTTTGTATTAGCAGAATAGATATAATTTGCTTTATTTTCCTCTGAATTATTATCCCACTCGATTTGAAAGTTACTTATGTTAATACTATCAATCGATAGCATGATATTTTCTCCTTCACAAGCTAATTGAACAGGGTTATCTTTAGAAAAAAGAATTTCATCGCAGCTTATTGCCAGGCAGGTTTGAGGCATAGAAATCTCTCCTAATCCACAGTATGATCCGTCTGACGCTCTTACTTCAACTGTATGTGCCTCAGTAGCGGGCAAACCCGTTAGAAGGTGAGAGATACCTGAAATTCCAGAACTTGGATTTTGCCAGGGCTCTCCATCAACACTAATGGTGTAACTTTTTGCACCTGATATTTCATCCCACTTGAATTCAATCGTTGAAGGTGTAGTCCCACCACAATTAACCTGTGGAGGTGGGAGGGGCTGTTTTACATTTGTGATTATTCCTTGATCCAGAATACTTTCACACCCATTCTCAGTAGCTATAACTTGAATTCTATCTTTATCTTCGAGTGTTGAAATTGAAAATTCATTTAACAAAGAATCCTGAATAGACTCATTATTTAACCTAAAATCATAGTTTTCATATCCGTCTGGAATGGTAGAAAAAGTAACCGTTTCGTCAAGGCATATTGTATCACTAACAGCTGTACTGCTAAGATTGACTATGGGCCTACTTAATACTGTGAATGAAATCGTATCACTAATTATCTCTGTGCATCCAAATATATCAGAAATTTCAACATATATTTTGTCATTATCAATTAGAGTACTTGAAGTGTAAATATTACTAGGAGAATTTTGTACTAAGTTTGAATTCACAAAATATTTGTAATTCACAAAATTTGAAGGTAATGCTGAAAAATTAATGACTTTTCCCTCACAAATATTATCAACATCAGTTGAAATTGACACATAAACTTTTCCCAATGGAATTACCTGAAATTTATCTGTATAAGTTGAAGAACAGCCCGCTTCATCAATTGTTAACGCTATCTCCTTAATTCCAGGTGTGTCCCATTTTACTCTTACCGGGCCTTCACCGGTAGTAGATATATAGGAGGCAGAATCAAAATCCCAATTAAAGCTTGGAGATGTATTATAAATGCCTGTAAAAATAAATGTTGCCGAATCATTTTCACAAACCATATCGCCAAAACTAAAATCTGAAACTGGTGTAGGTTTAACAGAAATTATTTGAGTGGAATAATTATAACAACCTAATTGATTCGTTGTACCTAATGTAACAATGTAAGTCCCAGGAGTGGTATAAGTATGCATAGGGCTATTAAATTCTGTTGTCTGAGGAGAACCGTCTCCATAATCCCATGACCAATTCGTATAATCATTCCCAAGAGTGTCTGTAATATTGAAAAATTCTACGGTAAATGGACTACAACCAGAAAAATCGCTAACACTAAAAGCCGTACTTGGAACCGGTTCTACTGTAATAAAATCTTCTGCAGTAATAGATTTCATACATCCTTTTTCATTGATTATAGTCAGACTAACGTCATAAGTACCGGGTGTAGAGTATGCTTTGCAGGTTTGATAAAGATCAGATACTTTTCCATCACCAAAGTTCCATGCATAGCTATTACTGCCATTAAAGCTTGCATTATTAATAAAGCAAACTGAGTCAGAAATTGCACATACAGAACTTTTATCAGAATCAAAAGAAACTACAGGAAGTGCATAAACTGTAACCTGACGACTTGCAACACTTGTCCCGGAAGCACATTCAATAGTAAGAGTAACAGTATAAGTTGTATCTCCCACCCCGGCTTCAAAACTATGGGAAGGATTCTGGGCGACACTAATCTCAGATCCATCACCAAAATCCCATGTTCTGGAATTTACACCTATACTTAAATCATTGAACAGGATGGTCAGAGTCTCACATCCCTCGATAGGATCAATATGAGATCCCATTACAGCATTACACTGGCTATTTGAATTTTGAGAGAATAAAATCAACCACGCAGATATCATAATGATCTTCAATGTGGTTCTAAACTTCCATTTGTTTAGTTTTCTATTTTGATTCATAATCGTAGTAATAAATTAACCATCGTCAAAAAACATTGAAAATATGGTCAATAATATCTCTCCCTTTAATAATCATAAGACTGGTCTGTCTTTGTAGAATTTAGATTATAATCCGGTTTCTGTGAATATTGAGAAACTAAATGAGATCAACCATTCTCACAAATTATTATAATTTAAATCAGAAGACATAAACTTATATGTAAAAGTAGGGGTAATGTGTATATAGAAGAATAAGGGTATACACCTGATTATTTACTTGTGACACCTAACATATTTAAGTATAAATACGCATTAATCACAAGGGTTTCTACCTGAAAAAAATATTCGAAAAGAAATTATATTTCAACGAGGTGATTTTTTAAAGCATACATAACAAGATTGATTGTATTCTTCACACCTGTTTTGCTTATTAAATTAGATTTATGTCCTTCTACAGTCCTGATACTGAGGAACAATTTATCAGCAATTTCTGAATTAGACATTCCCTGACAGATATAGTTCAGCACTTCAACTTCTCTTTTTGTAAAAGAGATTTCTTCTTCATATCTAGGTTTGTCTTTTTTAATAGGTTGGTTAATATTCATTATGATATCACGCAATAACTTTTGAGAAAAGTAATTTTCACCATTTAAGATTGTCCTTATAGCCTCTTCCAATTCGTCCTTACCAGATTCTTTTAGAACAAAACCCATAACACCTGCATTGATCATTTTGAAATAGTATTCCTGATCACAAAACATTGATAAAGCAAGAATCTTTATAGTTGGATATTTTTGCGTCACTATCCTGGTAGCCTCTACGCCATCAATTTCAGGCATAGAGATATCCATTAAAATAAGATCTGTTTTCTTAGTCTCAAGTATTTCTAAAAGCTCTTTACCATTAGAGGCTTCATCAACCACATTGATATTATCCATCTGATTAATCACAAAGCGAATTCCTTCACGAAATAATTTATGATCATCGACTAGTATAATCTTGTGTACTTTATTTCCCATCTCAATATTTATCAACTCAAAGTTAAATTAACTTATCATATTAAAAAATATTACTAATACTAATTTTAGTATGGAAGCCTTGCCCCTCTTTTGAATTAATATTAATCTCTCCATTGATTGAACGAATCCTATTAATCATATTAAACAAGCCGCTACCTTTAGCGTCTTGCATTACTTTTTCCAGGTCACAACCAATACCATAATCAGTATAGCTGATATTCAGGTTATCTTTATTCATTTTTAGCTCAATTGAAACATTGTATGCCTTAGAATGCTTGATGGTATTATTTATCAGCTCGATAAGAATTCTATATAATGAGGCCTCATAATTAGGTTTGAATCGTTTATTGATATTAGATTTTAAATAGATATAAACTTTATTTGTATCATTAAATCTGTTTACAATAGAATCAATTGCTACCCCCAATCCAAAATCTCTTAGAATATGCGGGCTCAGATTATTAGCTATTTCTTTTAAGCCTGAAATCGCTTCATCAATAGTTTCAATTGACTTCTCAATGGCAATTTTCTTATTTTCATTGTCTCGGGAAGAAAGAATTGAATTTGTATAAAGTTTAATTGTAGAAAGGAGAGGCCCTAGATCATCATGTAAATCCTGAGCATATCGCGTACGTTCTTTTTCCTCTGTTTCAATTATTGCATTTAAGATTTTGCCCTGAACTTCTTTCCTGTCTGTTACATCTCTAAATATTGATAATACTGCTATCTCAGATTCGTATTGAATGGTTTTTCCACTTATTTCTATTGACTTAATACCTGAGGGTGTTCCCAAATCAATCTCAATAGTTGAACCTATACTATCCAGGCGATCAATCCATGCCGTAAATTTATTAACATCTCTGGCATGGATAATCTCAGTTAGTTTTTGTTTCTTAATTTCTTCTCTTTCAATACCAATAATTTCAATAAAAGATAAATTTATTTCAAGTATAGCTTTGTCCTTGCCTGAAATTACTATTCCGTCTTTGCTACTATGAAAAATATTTTTGAATTTTTTCTCACTTTCGACCAAAGCCATCTCCATGTGCTTTTTGTTTGTAACATCCATAATGTTACCTCTGATTCCCCTGTAATTTTCATTTTCATCATACAGTAAGTTACAAGTATGGTTAATCCAGCGTTCAGAACCGTTTCGGTCAATTATCTTAATTTCAATACTATTGTGAAATAAATCAGCATTTAAAGAATTGGGCGCCTGCTCTCTTAATACTTTTTTGAATTCAGGAAGTGTGATATCGTAAAGGAGATCTGAATTAGCCATAAATTCTTCAGCCTTGTATCCGGTAATACGATAACAGGATGGAGATATATAAATATATTCCCCATCTTTTCCAATCCAATATTCCCATTCATAATTATTATCGGCCAGAATACGATACTTTGTTTCACTCTCAACTATTTTAGCTTCAGAGGCTAATCTCTCTTGTTCAACGGAAGCCCTGACAGCAAATATTTTAATAAGGTCCAGAATTGGTTCAGGAATAATCATTCTTTTTTTTGAAAGGATCATCAAAAGCCCTGTTGGTATTTTATTTTTGCTTAGAAGTGGAATGCTGGCAAAATATTTCAATTTTTTACCTTCCACGAGAAAATTTCCTCCTCCCTTAAGAGAAGTCTGATCCTCATATACTATTACCTCTTTTCGTATATTATCCAGAAGAGAAGTATTTCGAATTATCAATTCAATATTGTCAATAACCTTTCCTTCTTTACAAGCAGCAAATGACAAAAGAGATTTTTCATCATCTGGATTGAATTCTGCAAGTACAGAATATTCAGCGTTTAGAATTTTGAGGATATTCTTTACCAATGTATTGAAAAAGATTTCCCCGGTAACTCCTGCCGTTTCGTCTGTTAGAGCCCGGATTGCTTTTTCATATATTAACTGCATAGTAATATCCCTGCCAACACCCTGATATTCAGACACAACACCCTGACTATCATATAATGCTCTAATTACCCACTCCTGAGAAGACAGCTCCCCATCGGACAGAATAGTCTCTTTTTGAATAGTGATAATAGGGTGTTCAATGCTAAGTCCCTCTATTAAAGATTGCTTTGATGAGTTTTGTTGAAAAAAAACTTTTTCATTATAGTCAGACCCAATTAAATCTTCTCTCGTTTTTTGAAGTAATTTACACAAAGCATTATTTACAAATGTTATCATGCCGTTCGGGAGGAATCGAAGTATAAATTCGGTTTGATCCTCAACGATACTTTTGTATCTTAATTCGCTTTGTCTGATCTTTGTCTCATTCTGAGCGAGCTTAATATAGTTGCGTATCTTTATTTTAAGATCCAGGCTGTTTATAGGTTTTGTAAGAAAATCGATAGCTCCAAGTTCAAAACCTTTTACAAAACTTTCCTTATCTTCAATTGCAGTAAGTAAAACTATAGGTATATGTTTGGTGTTCTTATTCTCCTTCAATTGTTTACAGGTCTCAAAGCCATCCATATTTGGCATCATAATATCAAGAAGAATAAGGTCAATATCACCCTTATTTGCTTTTTCCAAAGCAATATAACCATCGGTAGCATAATCTACTGTACAATTTTCAAAACGAAGATATTCGCCATATAAAATGTGAAAACTGACATTATCATCGACAATCAGTATTTTTGATGGACTATTTTTTACTTCCTCCATTTAACTTAAATTATAGCTCAATAAAACTTTGATATATTAATAATAATGTATTTAATAATGAATTTAGATTTAACATAAATAATATTAATTACTTCAAGTTTACGAAAAAAAAAGGAAATAGCTTTCTTCTCGTTATATTAGCTAATAAATATTAAAAAATAATAAATGAATACAAAAATATTAATACTAATCCTGATTAACTTATTCCCGGTAATATTATTATCACAAGACTCGTGCAAATATACGCAATCAGAAGGTTCGCTTGATAACCATGGCATGAAATTACCTTATACTATCTGTTACCCGAATAATATTAAAAAAGCACCTGTAGTATTATTAATCGCCGGATCTGGCCCAACAAATAAAGATGGAAACAATTTCTTTATGACAAATAATCATTTAAAATTTCTGGCTGAAGAGTTAGCCGAAAATGGAATCGCCAGCTTTCGTTATGATAAGAGAATTATTCCGGGTAATAATGAAATTAATGAAGCTGATTATTATTTTATTGAAGCACTGTTAAGGAAAAGGAATTTGGAAGTAAAATAATAATAAATTCAAATATATTCATTAACATATTTTCTTTTCCCGTCTTTTGTTATCTTGCGCCGAATTTTGAATTTTAACATAAATTTTTTGAACGTGAAAAACTTATCTGTTTTAATGCTGTTACTACTTCTTATGGTATCGGCCTGTACAAGTGTAGAAAAAAATAATGAAATGAAGAATCCTCTCTTAACTGAATTTGATACTCCTTTTGGTATCCCTCCCTTTGATTTAATTAAAGTTGAACATTTTGTTCCTGCAACAGAAGAAGCTATGAGAATTAATCTCGAAGAGATTGAAGCCATTATTGCTAATACAGGTGCTCCAGGCTTTGAGAACACTATTGTAGCTCTTGAAAGATCAGGGAAATTACTAAATCAAGTGAATAGTATCTTTTCAAACTTGAATAGTTCTCTCACTGGTTCTGAGATGCAGGAGGTTGCAACAATATTATCTCCTAAAAGATCTGCTCATCGTGATGGTATCAGGATGAATGAAGATCTTTTCGCAAAAGTTAAAGCTGTTTACAATAATCGTGAAGATCTCTCATTAGAAGGTGAAGATGCGATGTTACTGGAAGAAAAATATAAATATTTTGTCAGAGGTGGCGCTAACTTAAATGCTGATGACAAGGAAAAACTCAAAGCAATCAATGAAAAGCTTTCAATGGCTTCTGTAAAGTTCGGACAGAATGTATTGGCTGAAATTAATAATTTCAAACTTGTTATTGATAATGAAAAAGATCTGGCAGGTCTTCCTGAAGGCGTCATTGCCGGTGCTGCTGAAACTGCCACTGCAATGGGTGATGAAGGCAAATGGGTATTTACTATTCAGAAGCCTAGTATGCTTCCTTTCCTGACTTATGCCGACAATCGTGAATTAAGACAACAACTTCACACTGCTTATTTTTCTATTGGCAATAACGATAACGAAAATGACAATAAAGAAATAATTAAAACTATTGTAAAACTAAGAGCTGAAAGATCAAATATACTTGGTTATGAGAATCATGCTTCCTATGTTCTTGAAGAAAATATGGCAAAAAATGCTGAAAATGTTGAAACATTTCTGTTAAAAGTATGGGAACCGGGACTTGCCAAAGCGAAAAAAGAGCTTGTTGATCTTCAGGAAATGATCGTAAAAGACGGTGGTGATTTTAAATTTGAATCATGGGACTGGTGGTATTATACTGAAAAATTAAGGCTAGAAAAGTATGCTCTTGACGAGGAAGTATTGAGTCAGTATTTTGTTGCCGACAATGTAAGAGATGGTGCATTTGAATTGGCTGGTAATCTTTGGGGATTACAATTCAAGCAATTAACTGATGTTCCAAAATATCATGAAGACGTACAGGTTTTCGAAGTTTCAGAAGCAGATGGAAGTCATGTAGGAATTCTAACAATGGATTTCTTTCCAAGAGCAAGTAAGCGTGCCGGTGCCTGGATGAGTTCATTCAGGGGACAGAAAAAAATTGACGGTGTTGATATTCGCCCTGTAATTACTAATAATTTTAATTTCACAAAACCAACTGGAGATAAACCTGCTCTTCTAACAACTGACGAGGTCTCAACTACCTTCCACGAGTTTGGACATGCTTTACACGGATTACTCTCCGATTGTACTTATGGCAGTCTGGCTGGAACCAGTGTAAGCCGCGATTTTGTTGAACTACCTTCACAAGTTATGGAAAACTGGGTATTTGAGCCACAGGTTCTGAAAACATATGCTAAGCATTATATAACAGGAGAAATCATTCCTGACGAGCTTGTTAAAAAACTAGAAGAATCCAGCCATTTTAACCAGGGTTTTGTAACTACTGAATATATGTCGGCTACATTTTTAGATATGGCATATCATGTTTTAAGTCCTGAAAATGCCGACATAGAAGACATAAATAAATTTGAAAAAGAAGCTATGGATAAAATAGGACTTATCGATGAGATAGTAGTTCGATACAGAAGTCCTTATTTCAGTCATATTTTTGCCGGTGGATACGCAATGGGATATTATGCATATATATGGGCAGAAGTGCTCGACTCAGATGCTTTTATTGCATTTAAAGAAACAGGCGATTTATATAAACCGGAAGTTGCTAGTGCTTTCCGCAACAATATTTTGTCAAAAGGCGGGACCTTTGATCCGATGGAGCTTTATGTAAATTTCAGAGGTCAGGCTCCCGGACCAGAGGCACTGCTTGCTAAAAGAGGACTCCTTAACTAACTATAAACCTGTATTATGTACGTAGGGACGACGCATGCGTCGTCCCTACTACATTTGAAAAAAATCATGAAGATTCCAATTTTTCAGCTCGATGCATTTACTAATAGAAGATTTAAAGGAAATCCAGCCGCTGTATGTCCACTTGGGAATTGGATTGGCACTCCAATGATGCAAAAGATTGCAGCTGAAAATAATCTTCCGGAGACAGCATTTTTTGTCCGCGAAAAAGATGGTTTTCACATCCGTTGGTTTACTCCTGATATTGAAGTTGACCTGTGTGGTCATGCTACTCTTGCTGCTGCTGCTGTAGCCTTTGAGAAACTTGACTATAATAAGAAAGTGATCGAATTTAATTCCAAGTCAGGATTATTGAAAGTCAGAAAAGAAAAAAATCAATATATACTCGATTTTCCTACAGACGAAATTACTCAACTTAAGGAAGAAAAAGAGATTGTTGAAGCTATTGGAAGGGTTCCTGATGAAATATGGAAAGGCAAATACGATCATATGCTTATTTACGGATCAGAGGTGGATATTTTAGCTATAAAACCTGATTTCAATCAACTTGCAAAGTTTACCCAAAGAGGTGTAATAGTCTCTGCTCCCGGCAATAGTACTGATTTTGTTTCCAGATTCTTCGCTCCTTCAGCAGGAATAGATGAAGATCCTGTTACAGGGTCTGCTCATACAAGCCTCACACCCTACTGGTCTAAGCGATTAAACAAGAAAGTACTCTCAGCAATTCAGGTTTCCTCTCGTGAAGGGATTCTTAACTGTAGACACCTTAAAGACAGAGTTGAAATTGCAGGTGAGGTTGTTTTTTACCTTGAAGGGATTGTGGAATTTTGATTATTTTACAGACTCTCCTCTAATTAATACATCGGAAATCAAATCAGAACCATATGAGTATGGGAAATATTCCAATCCCGGAATTGGTTTCGTAATAATAATATTTGCAAGCTTACCACGGGTGATGGTACCCGTAATATCATTTATCCCCATTGCATAAGCTGAATTGAGAGTTACTGCATTTAATATTTCTTCTGGTAGCATTTGGAGTTTAATAAGAGCCAGAGACATAATCAGCTTCATATTTCCTGAAGGTGAGGATCCGGGATTAAAATCTGTGGCCAACGCTACCGGAAGACCTGAATCGATCATCTTTCGAGCTGGCGCATAAGCCATTTCAAGGAATAGAGATGCTCCGGGAAGTATTGTCGGCATAGTTTCACTGTTTCTCAAAACATTAATTTCTTCCTCACCAGTAAACTCAAGATGATCGACTGACAATGCATTATATTTCACTGCTGTTTGAATTCCTCCGGAATACCCTAATTCGTTGGCGTGTATTTTGGGTCTGAGTCCGTACTTGACCCCGGCATTCAATATCCTGTCAGTCTCTTCCATCGTAAAAAATCCCTCATCGCAAAAAACATCTATATACTCTGCTAGGTCTTCGGAGGCGACAACCGGAATCATTTCATTTATAATCAAATCAACATAATCAGACTGCCTTGATTTATATTCAGCGGGGACCGAGTGAGCGCCCAGAAAAGTAGCTTTTACAATCAAGGGGAAACTTTCCTTTATTCTTTTAATAACCCTCAACATTTTTAATTCATCATCAGTATTGAGTCCATAACCACTTTTAATCTCAACAGCTGCAGTTCCTTGTGACATTATCTCAAGGATTTTTGGAACAGACTGCGCATATAGTTCTTCTTCAGAAGTATGGTGGAGATGCTTAGCGGAATTTAGTATCCCCCCTCCCCTTTTTGCAATCTCTTCATAACTTAATCCCTTTACCTTATCGATATATTCAACTTCACGACTTCCGGCATATACAAGATGAGTATGACTATCATTAAATGCTGGAAAAACCAAATTGTTTTTCAAATCCCTTACTTCGGATGCCTTCCCTTCAATTTCATTTGATAATTCCTTCATGCTTCCATAATCCGAAATAATTCCATCCTCAATTAATAAGTATGCATTATCAATTTTTGGGATTTCCATCATGGATTTTCCTGCCCGGAATAGAAGATTTGAATTATCTATTTGCAATAATGAAGCAATATTCTTTAAAAGAAGGGACATAATTGAAATTTTATCAGGTTATATTCAACATTAAATTAAATTATATTGAATGAGTTATCGAAGAATATATGCAACCAATACGCCAAGATAATTTCCAAGGGCATAACCTATTATTCCGAGAATTAATCCGGGTAAAACAAGAGCTCTGTTCTTCAGTGCCGCAGCCACCACAG
>JAGLSB010000722.1 GCA_023135955.1 Bacteroidales bacterium
ATTATTATAGAGAATTGTGTATTTGAAGAAAATGTATTTTTGGAAGAAATAGATCTTAATTATGGAATTAAATTTACAGGTTGTAATTTTATTAAAACACTGTCAATAAATGAATGTAAATCTAATAATTATGACCACGAGTTTAATTTTGACGGATACCATATTGAATTTATTAACACACAAATTGAAGGATTATATTTTAACGGAAGTAATGAAATAGATAGGGGAGTAAGAATATCAAAAAAATCAAGAATCAACAAATTACAGGTTCGTTCTATATATTCAAAAACAGGTAGTTTTGCGATAAACGACTCAACAGTAGAAACTTTATTTGATGTAAGTCAAGCAAGACTCATAAATGGTCTTGAAATAAGAAAGAATAGTATTATTAATTCAAAAGTCAGAATTGAAAATGTAACTGCGAGTTCAATAACATTTACGGAATCAACATTTGATACAGATGTACATATATGGGCAGGTAAAATAGGAAATCTAATTTTTAATGATGGACTATTTAATGATGACCTTTTTATAACTGCGGTTCCAATTGCAGGTTCTATGACAATCATAGGGACTGAATTTAAAAAATCGATTAATTTCAAATTGCATGATGAAACCAATAATAAAACAGGTTCCTTAGAGACGATATATATTTCATCTGGGAAATTTAATGAACAGTTTGTTGTAAATGGCAGTAACGAGACAATTAGAAAATTAACCGTTAAGTTTTCTAAACAATTAGAAGGTGCTTTGCATTTCAATTCCTGTAATATAAAAGAGACGGAATTGTCAGGAGAAAATCATAATGGGAATATTGTTTTTAATCATTCAAATTTCAACAAATTATCATTTGATTTTTTCTCCAATTATTCTACCATTTCTATAATATCGGCAAAAGCATTTGGCTTAAATTCAGAACTAACTATTCAACATTCAAATCTTGGAAAATCTCAATTTTTTAATACTTTCTTTAATACTTTTGAAATCATAAGTATTTACAATAGTATATTGATTGATATTGTTGTTGCAAATGTTAAATGGTTTAATGATAAAAACTTGAACTCAAAGACAGCAGAAACATCACCTGATTACACTCAGAAAAAAGAAATATATAGACAAATAAAATTTGTACTTGAACGACAAGGTGATAGAATTTCTTCATTAAAGTTTAAAGCATTAGAAATGAATGCTTATAAAAAAGAACTTTTTGAGTCCGTTGAGAAAAGATTTAAGAGAATCTTTAATGGTAATAGATTTATACTATGGATAGGTCAAACAAATGATTATGGACAAAATTGGATAAAGCCAATTCTATTTGCCATTGGTTTTGGTCTTTTATTTCACTTTCTAATCGTTATAGGAATTTCAGAGAAATTATCATATCAGCCAAATTTAAATATTGAAAGTTTATTAATAACGTGGAATGAGTATTGGAGCAACTTAAATACATTGCCTCAATTAATGAATCCTGCTCATTTTTTACAAAGACTATTTCCAAATGCACAGGATATTAGTTTTACAGTCTATTTTTTAGATTATTTACTTAAAATCATTCTTGCATTCTTTATTTATCAAGTGATTTCAGCGTTTAGAAAGTATATGAAATGATGAAAATGAAAGAAATACGTTTGGTAACACGCAATAAAAAACATAGGGCAGAAAGCACTAAATTTGAACGACATAACATTTAATAAATGGCTGTGTAAATTGATAGGTAGAGCTTCGAAATGCCCAGCGTTTCTTATTGCCATCCGTTAGGGTACATTATGCTTAATAACAAACCATGAGAAACACATTTTTAAATATCTCTCTTTGTATATTAGTTTTATGTTTTGGATGTACGAGGCAAGACCCTCTATATTCTTCTACTACTCAATCAGTGACAATTGCAGGAAAAGTTCAAAATTTTGATGGAAATAAGAATCTTATAACCCTAAACATTTCTCATATTGGAGTTCCAGGTGATAGGCTGTCTTCAGTACTTGATGATTCAGGCCACTTCCAATTCAATTTTGAATGTTATATACCAACAGATTGTTGGATATCTTACAAAACCAACTTCACCTTAATTATTCATCCTGGTGATAGTATTTATGTTGAATTTGACGGGGCCAATAATAACTCAAAAAAAGTTCTAAAATCAATAGTGCTTAATGGAGATGCATCTAAACTAAACCGAGAAGCTATAATATTTCAGGAAATGTATCTTGATATTAGAACTGACCCAGATCTTAGAGAGAAAGCTAGAAATAACCTGGACTACGAACAATATACACTTTTTGAGGATAGTCTGAGGCAAATTTCACATGTGATATTCAATAGATATGTTGATTCATTAAATTCAAGTGAAGAAATACAAAAATGGGTCCTACCTATTATTGATCAGGAATTTTATGATGCTATTATGATGTATCCAAATTATTTCTGGTCAAATAATAATATCAGACCTTATCAATGGAAAATTCCCATTTCATACTGGGATCCTTTTACAAATGGCCTTCCAATTGAGCCGTCTGATCTAACCAGTATGAATGCTATGGCTCGATTTGTAAACATGTACTGTTTTAGTTATGCTTTCATGAATACTTGGCATGAAAACATGAAATATTTGGAAGAAAATGGACTTAAGGCTAATCCTCCAAACTCAAGCGATTCTATTAACATTTATGGGATTCTTAAACATACACCCGATACCATATTAAGACAGATGGTATTAACTGAATATTTTAGTCAAAAACTAAGAAAATTTCAAATTGAAATATTTGAGGATTATCAAGATCTTATCCAACATAATATAAAAATGCCTTTTCTAAAGGAGCCACTATTTGAGTATTATGATGAAATCAAATATAAAATTGATAACCCTGGGTTATCATCAAATGCAGTACTAAATAATGTTTCTGGCACATCAATTCACGAAATTACAGATTCAATATTTAAAAAAAATAAAGGAAGCGTTCTACTAATAAATTGTTGGGGAGCATATTGTTCTCCTTGTATTAGTCAATTTCCATATGCAGTTAAGTTAATGCAAACAATGAAAGATAAAGAAATAGAGTTTGTGTACCTATGTTTAAACTCTGATGAAAAAGTATCAAAAGCCGTTATTAACCATCACCATTTGGGCGGACAGCACTATTTTTTAAATCGAGAACAAAGTCGTGATTTGGAAACCGTATTTGATTTCAGATCCATCCCGCATTATATTTTGATTGACAAAAAAGGGACAATAATTGAACAAGGATCTCATTTAAAACCTGGAAATATAGAAACCTTAAACAAGATAAACAATCTCCTATAGGAAGGTGTAAACGTACCCTAATAAATAGGACTTCATGTGGTCGGAACGACCAGGCATGAAGTACCAGTTGAACTATATCACGCGGTCAATAATTTCTCTATGTATATTGAAGGGCGTTTTAGATACTCAGGAAAGAGTGTTCTTTGATATTATGTTTTACAATCTGGATGAAATTAATTTTTCTGTTATAAAATGCAGGTTTGGTTCTTGATATCTCCCTTAATGCGACTCATTTTTAAGCAATTTTCTCATTTCCAGACACTATTATCCCAACCCTCCAGAGCGGTTAATTAAAATTCAAGACTTTAT
>JAGLSB010000723.1 GCA_023135955.1 Bacteroidales bacterium
GCAACAGTAATATTATCTACTACTGTAAGTTTCTTAGTTTCCTCTTTTTCTTCAATCGTAGAATCTTTTACTTCTTCTGGTAATTTTTCACCAGTATCAGTCTGCTCAGTATTTCGTTCAGTAAAATTATTTGCAAGGTCATCTTTTTTTTGTTCAATCGCAATAATTTCAGTGTTATTACCTATAATATATGAAAAAGTTCCTGATTGATTCATATTTTCAATAAGATTTCCAGGATCAGGGATTATATTGTAACTGACAATAAATTCTGATTCTTGAGGGAGATTCATCCATAAAAATTTTGCAACTCCCTGATTGAAACTAAATATACCTTCTTGAGAGTCTCCTTCAACAGCCCTATATCCTGCAGGTATTCGTTCCTCGATTTTGGCAAATTTACTTAAATCACCTTTTTTTATCAATAGTTCAATTTTATATTGGTAGTTTCCGAATTTAACTGCCTCTGAACGTGTAACTGCAAGTTTGTTGAATTCATCAGGAGATTGACCACTTTCTCTGAGCATCTGCTCAAAATCATTGATGTCGACAATGAGGCTCTCTGCAATATCAGGACTTGGTATTATATTAATTGAATATTCTGCAGATACTTCCATGCTTCTGCGTTGATTCTCTTCAACAAAGGCAAATTCACCCTTTAATTCAAAGTTCCCTTTTAAGCGTTTATCGACTAAAATATTATAACTGACTGTAATTAGGTTGTCTGAAGGAAGTTTTAACCAAATAAGCCTAACTCTTTGGTCTTCAAAAGAAAAATCAGCATTCGCCGATGAGATTCTTTCGGCAGTAAGCCCATAAGGTAAATCCTGAATATAGCGGGAGAAACTCTGGATGCTGCCTTTTTCAATGCTTAAGTCCACCCTAAAACTCTCTCCGGCTTGTACTTCGGTTGGAGTATTCATCTTAACATCTATTTCCTGATCAATGAACCAGGAAAATAAGAAGATCCCTAACAGATTTAAGTAAATTATCAGTTGATAAAACATAAGCTCACAAAATTTTGAACGCAAAGTAGGAATATTGCGAGCTTCAAAAAATAGGGTAATTAGCTAAAGTATTAACAACTACATCTTATTATTCACAACAGCTTAGAAATTCGGGCTTAGTAAGTATTTAGAATAGAATTTATTTATATATTCTACTGCTTCTTCAGCAGTATCGGTTAGAAAAAACATATCCATATCTTTTTCACTGATATTTTTTTCCTCTTTGAGCATTACGTTTTTTATCCAATCCAGCAATCCACCCCAATAATCAGTCCCAACAAGTACAATTGGGAATTTTCCAATCTTTTCTGTTTGAATGAGAGTAAGGGCTTCAAAAAGCTCGTCAAAAGTTCCAAATCCACCTGGAAGAACAATAAATCCCTGAGCATATTTCTGAAACATAACTTTCCTAACAAAGAAATGTTTAAAGGTTATCAGTTTGTCAGAATCGATAAATAAGTTTGCCGATTGTTCAAAAGGTAAATCAATATTAATTCCTACACTTTTGCCATTACCTTTTTTTGCTCCCATGTTCCCGGCTTCCATTATTCCTGGTCCTCCACCGGTGATTACTCCATAGCCATGCTGAGTAAGTCTGTAGGCAATATCTTCAGCAAGAATGAAATATTTACTATCCGGTTTGGTTCTTGCTGATCCAAAGATTGAAACGCATGGGCCTATACTCCCTAATTTCTCAAATCCCAAGACAAATTCAGACATAATTTTAAATATTTGCCATGTGTCGTGCGTATGGATTTCATTCCAATCTTTCTCTTTAAAAGCTTTTATTATTTTATCTTCACTTATTGACATAGTTTCTTTTTTTTGTTAAGATAGTAATTTTCTTGAGAAGCACTTGATTTAACATACCACTTACCACTTCTACCCTTCCTACTCTATTCTTTTTTCAGTATTCGAGTTTAAGAAAAGAACAGGGCCAATATCATCAAATCCTTCAAAAATTGATTTCCCTTGATTTTTCAAATTGTCTTCCCTAAATCCTATAATCGATAGTGCAGCTTCATGGCTATGTCTGTTAACAAGCTTTTTTATTCCCGTTGAGGGATCTTCCGGTATGATAGTTATATTATTCGCATTTATGGGTAAGCGTCCTTTGATAACCAGACTCTCAATTTGTTTTCGCGTTTCTGTTTCGAGCCCTTCTTTGCAAACATCAAATATTTTAATGTTACTTCGTTTCCATTTAGGATGTCCAAGGACAATAAAGCTCAGGAGAATCAATAAATGGGAGTTTTCCTGATCCACACTTCTAATCCATACATGAATATCTTTTTTAAAATCTATATCTTCCTCAGTACTTCCATATATACAAATATCAAAGTTGCCGGCCTTTACCAGGGAAATATTTTCACTTATTTCTTCAAGTCCTGAACTATCATTTTTATTATACTCAAAAATTATCATATTGTTTTCCATCCCGGAAATTCCCGGAACCTGAATTGTTTGAGCAATTGCTGATGTGTAAGAGGGAGAAATCAGCGTGTCAATGTAAACATGGTTATGACCCTCTTCAAACTGCTCAAGTAATTTATTCAATTCCTCAGAGGCCTGCTTACTTTTTGATTGGGAATAATATCCTTCTATAAGGTGGATGTAAGTCCCAAATCCATATTTGTATGATATCCAGTTCAGAAGCTGGAATCCATTATTTCTTTTAAAAGAATCCCGACTAATACATATTGCACTTGGCCGCCATTCCTTATTATTTCTACTTTTCTGAGTTCGCTGTAAGTAGACCTGTAAATTGCGGTTTAATTGAAATAATGAATTTGTAAATATTGCCTCAAGACCTTTACGGTTTTTGTGTAAGGCATTTGTCAAAAGGTATAAAAGTGTCATCATAATTACCGCAGCTAATGCATAAGAGAAGTTTATTTTAAACATTAGCCATACTGCGACAATAAATCCTAGCAAGGAAAGAACCCAGTTCGATCTGAAAGAAGGACGGTAAGAAGGGGATGCTCCGAAATGATTAAGGAATGAAATAAGACAAAGTGAGCCATAAGTGACCATAAAAAACATTGATATAATCTGGGCCACTGCATCTACATCGCCGAGAGCCACAAAAACTATCGCAATTAATGCTGTTAATAAAGTGGCGTTAAAAGGTTCATTATTTTCCCCTTTTTGTTTTGAGAATATTCGGTTTACACTTTTTAATGGCAAAGATTTGTCCTGCGCAAGTGCTTGTAATGTTCTTGGGGCCACCATTACAGATCCGATAGCAGATGAGATAGTTGAAGCTGCCAGCCCCAGAGGAATTATCAAGCCTCCTCCAAGTGCAATTTTTGACATTATAAGCTGGTTTTCAGTGAGATCATGGGCGCTGGCAGAAGTGAAGAATTTCCAGGCAATAAATATATATATTATCATGCCTGATATTGTGGCCAGGGTAGTTCCTAAAGGAATTGAAACGGATGGTTTCTTTAATTCACCTGATAATCCAACACCAGCAGTCATTCCGGTAAAAGCAGGAAAGATAATTGCAAAAACAACGAAGAAATCCTTTTTATTAGTGAAATTTATATCTGAAAAACTGAATCCTCCACCATTTACATATCCAGTCTTCCCCAGGAAAAACAATATGAGTGAAATAAATAAAATTCCGACTACAATATAAAGGGTCTTTACACCAATATTTGCTCCCTTTTTTAAGATTAATACTGAAAGTCCAATCATTGCAGGAATGCTAATGATCTGACGAGGTAGCTCAAATCCGAATCGATTGTGGAATAAATTAAAGAGGGGCTCGAAAGCTTCAGTAAAAGCTATTACGTAAAA
>JAGLSB010000724.1 GCA_023135955.1 Bacteroidales bacterium
CCTTTAGATGGTATTCCGGTATACATTCCGCGCAATTCATTCCACTCATGACTAGCTTGCGAAGGAGCATTTATAGGCATTTCAGGATTATCCGGCAAAATAATTTCATCTTCGTTATACATATCCCAATACTTTTTTGGTGCATTAAACGGAAGGTGAGGCTTCCAAAATCCTACAGCCAGGAAAAATGGTTCTTTAGATTGGGAGAATCTATTTAAATCTTCCACTACCTTATCAACCAGCATTCCATCAGGATAGGCATTATCCTCAACATCTGCCGCTTCATATGCGGGTCCTTTTACATAATCAGGACGAGATTCATCTCTGTTCTCATTTATAATACTTTCAGATTCCTCTGTCAGGTATGCTTGCCAGCCTATGCCTGCTGAAGGTAAATAAGGCTTTTCTGACCAGGCATTTATATCATCATCAGCAAAATGATATATTTTACCCCGAGATAATGATGTATATCCATTTTCTTTAAACCACATAGGTATACTTGGTACTTCCGGCGCATCATTATCTTTCCTTGCATAGTAATTTTTAAACCTGTCTTTTGTCGGTCTTAGACCAGACAACAAGCTTGTTCTGGATGCTCCACACACAGGAACATTACAGTAGGCTCTGTCAAAAACAACACCCTCATTACCTAATTGATCAAGATTGGGTGTAATCATTTGTTCATGACCGTACACTCCTGCTTGCAGTCTTAAATCATCAACAGCAATAAATAAAACATTTACTGGTAACTGCTCGCTATTATCTGTTTTTTTTGTTCCACAAGAAATTAGTAGAAAGCTTGCAAATAAAAGATTAATATAAAAATTAAAAAACTTCATAATTTCTTTATTTAGAATTTGTTCTATCACCCAAAAACCCTGATTTTAGTGCTCTAAAACTTCTTTTGAATTCTAATTTTATTTTAAATAAATTAGTTTTGCAAGAAGCTTATAGTCGAAATCAAAATATCTTTTTGTCATTTTGACTACAAGATTAAAAAATTAGTTTTAACTTTGCAAGTAAAGAGACTAATATTTTTAATTGATTTAATAACCTGAGTTCGGTATAAAAAAACTGTTTTTTTGTTTTGTAAAAATAAGGATTGTGAGTATATTAAAAGCTTGGAACACAATAATATACATAATTCACAATCCTTATGAACATAAGAACAAAATTAACTGAAATTTTCTACTTTTAGATAGGATGTCAAATAGTGAAATAATAAAAAACGTTTCTATTGATTGTATCATTTACTCATTTAATGACAGCAAATTACAAGTCTTACTTGTAAGGCATGCCATAGGAAAAAGTGTAGGTAAATGGGCCCTTCCCGGTGGATACGTAAAATCTGATGAAGATATCGATACTGCTGCTGTTAGAACCCTGAAACTACATACCGGGTTAGAAGATATATATCTTGAACAACTTAAAGCATTTGGAGCTGTCGACAGATTTCCAAATGAACGGGTTATTACTATTTCTTATTTTTCTCTTGTCAGATATAAATATGTGGTTCTTAAACCCGGGGAGAGTGTTTACGAAGCAAAATGGTTTACTATGGATGAGATTCCTCCATTAATTTTCGACCACAAAAAAATTTTAGAATTTGGAAACTCACGGTTAAGACATATTGTCCGGCACGAACCTATTGGCTTTAGACTTTTACCAGAAGTATTTCCGTTATTGCAATTACAATCTCTTTATGAGGCTATTTTAAACACAAAGTTTGATAAGCCAAATTTCCGTAGAAAACTATTAAAAATGAACTTTCTGTATGACACAAAAGTGAAACAAAAAAATGTTTCACATAGAGCTGCTAACCTATTCCGATTTGATTTAGAGGCATACGAAAAACTAAAAGAAAAAGGATTCACCTTCGATTTATAGTTCGACATTATTCCATAATTTCGCAAATAAGAATATTGTTACCAAAAAGATATCCGTTTATATTGATGCCTCCAATTCTATAATAGACATTCTTACAATTTAAATTTTTGTGCAAATTAAGAATTTGAGGTTTTCATGAATTCGAATTCCCGAAGCACAAATTAGTTTATGTATGTACGCTATTATACCATAATGCCAACTGGAGTGGAAGGAAAGCAATTACATCTACTGGTATAATAGCGAACATAAAATGCATATTAAAACCTGTATCTATTTAATTGCAAAGAATTTTTTGGAGTATTTGTTATTTACAAGAATAATATACACCCCACTGTTTAAACCAGATATGTTAATTTGATGATTTTTTGAATTCAGATTATCAAAAGAACCAACTACTTGTCCTGTATATGAATAAACAACTAAGTCATTAATGAATTCATCTTCTAGCATCTCTACAGTAACGCTTCCTTGGGAATAATACACAATTATGGCATCAGTTGTTTTTTTATCAATTGGCTTTTCATTAATGGCAGATATAACCGTATCATTTGCAACCTCCAATTTAAAGTCATCGAAATAATAATTAGATTCTGATTCACCTAAGATTAATTTTATGCCATATTTTGACGGAAATGATGTTTCGAAGAAATAGGCATACTTAGTATACTCATTGCTAAGCTGAATGTTATTATCCAAACTAATTTCTCCATCTGGTGAAACAAGTTTTAATCCTACTTTATTCTCAGAACCTAGTGCTTTAGCATAGAAAGATAGTTTGTATGTTTCACCTGCCTGAAGCATACTATATGATGAAGTTTGTAAAGAAACATTGTGTAGTAAATTTCCATTACTTACCTGAATCTGAGAAGCCAGCTCCCCGTCAGAAGCATCGCTCGTTAGGGAAAATTCAGCCTCAGTAAATCGTGAATTAAATACCTTTGTCCAATTTTGATAACCATATTCAAATCCATTATTATCCAACATCTTATTATCATAATTAAATGATACCGTATTCGACTCAATCAGAACGCCTTGAGTATATATGTTTAATTTATATGAATACTCATTCCCAATTATAAAATTTGTTAATACTATACTAGTTGAACCTGGATTAATATTTACTGAAGTATCATTTACAAATTCACCCTTCTCATCTAATAAGATAAGTTTTATACTATCAGTATTTTGAACATGATTCCAGCTTAAAACAGGAATGCCAAACTCATTAAAATTAAGATACAAAAACAATACAGAATCGTCAGCTGTAATTTCTTCCGGGCCAAAAAGAACCAATTGCCCACCATCAACTGATAAAGCTGTATTTCCAATATAGCTAAATGTAGTATACTCTGTTTTATCTATTGAACTATTAGTCTCAAGAATTGCTGATGTTTTATCTGGATTTAAAGTAATGCCTGTTGTATAAGCTCCCAGGATATTATTGATAACAAAGTTTGAACGATGAAGAGTTGTTTCATCCATTGGCTTATTGTACGTAATCTTCAATTTATTTCCATCGATCTGATAAACAGAATCGATAACAGGCTTAATCGGTTCTGATGTAGTAAAGTTTACAATAATAGTATCCTCTATTGATTCTTTGGTCAAATCAACTAATACTCTTTTTAGCTCACCATTAACCTCGGCAATTATTTCATGCGAACCATAAAATGCCTCAACATCTATATTTCCCATTGCATCTGTTTGCTTCTCTGCAGTTGTATTCCAGTCTTCATGTATGAGTTTATAAACCTCGTAGGCAGCTAGTTTTGGAATTTTATTCTCATCAAACATTCCTGCTCCTTCCTTCCAATGATTAGCATCGTAAAAACCCCAAAAAACAAAACTATTTACAGCCGGATGCGAGAAAGCAAGCTTCAATGCCTTGCGATACTCCTTAGCTTGTTCTGTGGGTGAAAGAGTATATTGATCAACCTTCAAATCAAATTCTGTGATGCTAATTGGTAAACCTGTTTGCTGGTTTAAATAGCTTATGTTGTTGTAAAACTCGTCTGGTACTGAAGAATTAAAATGTGATTGGCAGCCAATTCCTGTAATCGTTCCAGGAGCATTTGCCTGGATATCATGAATTATTTGTACATAATCATAAATTTGACTTCCCGGCTCTGTGTTTACTGAATTTAGAATACCATAATCATTTATTAGAAGTTCAGCATCGGGACCAGACTCTCTTGCCCAATTAAAAACCTTCCAGTTTATATCGTTTCCTACTGTTTTCTGGAGCCAGTCAGCATGATTTGTAGTAGGTTCGTTCAAAACATCATAAACGGATATCCGATCTTTATAATAATTAACCGTTTCCTTAACTCGTGTTTCAACCAGTGCCTCTATTTCAGCTTCGGTTCCAGGTATTCCATTTGAGCTTTCTCTTACCCATTTTGGCAATTTGTGATAATCGCTACCATCATTTTCTCCTGTACCACCCCAGATAAGTACATGACCTTTCATTGGAAAATCAAATTGCTCTGCCCAATCAAGGTAGTTATTTACTAATGAATAATTTACCGGACCTTCATCGGGTTGCATACCACTCCACTTAAATTCGTTCGATATTACGCCTCCATTAAAGTATTTCAACGCAATAGCTTTTGTCCATAAATCCTCCGAATCATTTTCGCCAGGCAACTTTAACATAGACTCGAAAGGGAAATCATGCTGAAGCATTTTAATCTCTGTATGTATGTTTTCCATAGGTAATCCATCTGCTCCCAAAATATGCAGAGTAAAATTACCCTTCCTCAATGTATCAATTCGTTTATCAGCCTCTATTTCCCATGCTTCCTGGCCAACCGGTTCAATGAAACCTGTCACAGCAGATAAACTGTCCAGGTGGAAGGTTGCCACATCTCTGAGAAAAAATTTAAATTGCCAATCATTTCTGAATTCACTTTCAATCAATAAATCAAATTCATATTTATGCCAATTCGTATCAATATACGTGGTAATATATTTTGTAATCGATGGTGTAGTGGTAGATTGAAATCCAAAAGTAACCTGAGAACTGTCGTTACTGGTTTTGGCATAGAAAGATATGTTGATCAGGTTACTATCCAGGGAATTTTGTTTTAAATTAATTAGTCCTACATCCCAAAAATTAGTTCCTAACGAAGTAATATCAGCCTTTAGTACATCAGAGCTGTTTTCCAGCGAAACCAAAGAATAATTTACAACTGAAGTATTATTGTTATTATATCTCCAACTAAAATCTCTACCAGAAGAAAAGCTTCCGTTTTCAATTAATTCTGTCTGGTCCTTTAAAGTGATCGATACCTCATTTGAATATCCACCTTTATAATCGTCGCCTAAAAGTTTCAATTTAAATATATAGCTGTTCGAGGGTATTAAATCCGGAATTGTAATTTCAGTTGTGTATTTATCGATGGAACCCGGAAGGATTTCGGAATAAGAACCATTATTTTGCTTCATCATCAATTTAAAACCATACGCGTTGCTTACATTATTTATTTTAAGCTTAACAGAGCTATTTGTTGTTCCCAAAATTTGAATAGTAGTTCCCTCTCGTACCTGATCCCAACCTAAATCAATTAGATTCTTCATAAAATCTCTTTCTCTGCCATACTCCTTGTGAGAGTCAATTAAGGGAATTAGATTTTCAGTTTCAATTTCAAGAGCTGTGTTATTTTCATGC
>JAGLSB010000725.1 GCA_023135955.1 Bacteroidales bacterium
AGGCACGAGTGCGACTGAAGCAATCTCGTTCTCACAAACAGTATTGCATGACATTACAAAGGAGCCCAAGGCACAAGAGCGTCTGAAGAAAGAGCAAAACTAAACCTTCATTAAAAGACCTCGGGTATTATGGATTTTGAAGATCGACACACACCATCTTTTCCAAATCGCGAATGATTAACTTCCCTTTACTAAAGGCTAGCGGTGCCCAGGCCTGAGATTTTTTCGAATCGAAAAACGAAGCTTTTCCAAGTTCCTTATAACCTTCGGGAGATGGCTCGATCAAATGGATATCACCATTATTACCATTTTGATTAATTATTAATCCATCAATCAGAATTAAAGCACCCAAATCAAAACCAGGAGCCGATTCCCTTCCCCACACAACTTCTCCATCCAATGTTAAGCATTTCATATGATCGGGCTTTTTAGTATGATTCAGATAAAGGTGATCCTCGAATAATACAGCTGGATGCATTTTACTACCAGCTTCTTCGGTAAAAAACAACTCCTTTACAATGAAATCTCCACCTTCATCTGTTATCTCCAACATGATGGATACAGGATCATAATTTCCATTATATGAGCAATCCGTTAACAAAAGTCTTTTATCGTCTATAACAGTTGGAGGTGTTATATTGCCGTAGGAATATAGACCTTCGTATTCCCATAATTCTTTACCCGTATTTGCTTCAAATGATACGACTTCGTTAAATACTGTTGAATCTTTTCTGTCATAGGAACTGATCATAATTACCTGATCGAGTCCTCCATAATTTGCCAAAGTTGGAGATGCATGAAAATTAATACCTGTTAATGCTCGACTTTTCCATACTAATTCCCCGCTTAGTTTATTGAATGCTGTAACACCAGCTTTTTTCCCATGAGGAGCAACAATCACCAAATCCCCATAAATGATAGGCGATTGAGAAAATCCCCAATTTGTATATTTCCCTTCAAATTCTTCCACCAGATTAATATTCCAAACAGGTTGATGCGTTTTTTTGTTGATGCAATATAAATCCCCATAAGGACCAACACTCCAGATATACTTTTTCTCAATCGTAGGAACAGCCCTTGAACCTGGATATGGGAACTCTCCAATAGCATCATATGAGTAATTCCATATTTCATCTCCGGAATCTAAATCTATACATCTCAGAATATCTTTTTCACCCTTTTTCCTATCAAGAATAAATACTTCGCCATCAAAAATGCTAACGCCACCATAGCCTTCACCTAAAGGAAATGACCATAACTCTTTTGGTCCGTCCTCTCCCCAGGATCTTAAAATATTTTCCCCACTAGCAATAGCATTTCTATTCGGACCTAAATATTGATTCCAATTGGTTTCCTGCATACAACTTTGGAATGATAAAATAAAAATAAAAAGGAGGATGTTTGTGGTAGTTTTCATATAGGATAAATTTGTTTTTCTTAAAACTACAAAAATTCTATATATATTTTTTGGTGAACTCGGTATATACTGCTATGAACTCAGCGCCCCTATGGGTTTTAACATTTTTTTAACAACTTTTTCTACGTATTCGGCCACTAATATCGGATGCCTAACAATCCTATATACGTTCTATATTAATACTATTGTTCAATGTATTATGTTTCAAATTTTTGAAAACAGATTATAGAAAATAGTTAGATTGCTCCTTCAAAGGATAATGTAAGCCTACAAATTGATCTTAAACTATTTCATGGCAACCATCAAACTTCCAGTAATATAAGCCAGTACCCACAATATATAGGCCACTCTGGAATACAGGTGAATAGCACGTGTTACTACTTTCCCGGAACCATTTCTTATTCTGTATCTCCAAAGAAGAAAGGCATCAGTGATCATCAGCGCGAGGGCAGAATAACCCATTATTCCATGAATTGTAAAAGGACTGTTTTCAGATACGATAATCATCATCGTCGTGGCCGAAATATCCAGAATTACACCCAGAGTTAAAAATATCAGCACTATGTTAATAACAACTTTTTTCCTCTGTTCTGTTATGATGGCAATAGAATAGGAGATTAAAGCAAGAGTTACAATTGTTGCAGCAAAAATGGCAAGGGTTTTCATAATAATTGTTTTATTTATACTTAGCTTTTCTTTATCAAATCTTAATTTTCCGTATTTAACTTTATTTATCTAAATAATGCCATAATACCAGAAATTAGTACAACAATAAACGATATTCCAAAGTAAAATGTAGCTGCCCGAAACTTTTTCCTGTCAGATGTTATCTGTTTTATAAATAGCATTCCTATTTGTGAAAGTAATAATGCAAAGAGCATTAAGGATACATGTTCTATAACCCAGAACTTTATGTTACTTTGTCTTACTGCTTGCTCCAGACTCATACCCGAAGTATGAATTTCATATTTAAGATAAATGTAAAGGAAAATGCCTGTCAGCAACTCGAGATATAGAAAAAGAGTAAAAAAGAATGACAGCCGTTTAAATGCAGGTTTATATTGTTTCCCCTGTGCCCACCCTATAATGGCCCATGTTATCATTATAAGAGCAACTATGAAAAATATTGAACTTAAGAGGTAATGAACAAGAATAACAAAATCATACATAATTACTTCCTTATTATTGCTTTTATAAAATTAAAAAATATCGCTATATTACATTTCAATTCTGTAGGAATCCTGTGTTTTGAAAAAAATATTTGGGGGTTGAGGGTTAGCTGTTAGCTGTTGGCGGTTAGCGGTTAGCGGTTGGCGGTTAGCTTTTTACTAATAGCTAAAGGCCATGGCTAAAGGCTAAAAGCTAAAAGCTAACACCTACCTGAAAGATATAGTAAAAACATGTAGATCATTTAAATACTGGTAGCTAATTGTAAAACCATATAAATCGCAGATTTTTTTAACTAAAGACAGGCCCAGTCCCAAAGAATCCGATTTTCTATCTAATTTTGTATACCGGTCAAGGATATTTTTGTTTGACAGATCTGTTTTCTCCCCTGAATTTGAAATTGTAAGCTCTCCCCCATTAAGCTCAATTATTACTTCTCCATTTTCAATATTATGAAGAACTGCATTTTTTATTAAATTCACAATAAGCACATCTACCAACATCGGGTCTCCAATTAAAGGAATATCGTCAGTCATTAAATACTTAAGATCAATATTTCTAAGCTTTGTTAAGGATGTAAAATCATCAAGATGACTTTTAATAAGCTCATCTATTGAGATCCTCTCCTTATGAGTAAATTGATCATTATCAATTTTAGTAAATAATACCAGGGTTTTATTCAGCTTTGATAATCTGGAATTAGTTTTTTGGATATCTCTTATTAACTCTGCCTGTCTGTTATTTAAGGGCATCGATTGCAGAAGTAATTCACATTTTAACCTTATTATGGCAAGCGGTGTTTGAATTTCATGAGAAATATTGCCGGTAAATTCCTTAAGGTTCACATAATCATCGTGAAGCTTACTAATCATCTTATTTAAAGTTGAATTCAGTAAACTAAATTCAGCAATTTCTGAATTCTCAAAATGTATCTTGCTCTCCTTATTAACATTATAGGACTTCAACTTTTTAACTGTTAAAAAAAAGTCTGACCATATCCGTTCAAAGATGAACCGATTGAGAAGATATATAAAGAGAATAAAGATGATGATAATAATGCTTACGATAAGTGTGATCCTTTCGATCAATTGCGTGGATACATTGAGAGATTTATAAATACATATCCGATAAAAATCCGAATTGATTTTAATTTCTGAAATAAACAATTTATACTGCTTATATGAATTATCCAATTCATCCAAAAGAATTGTATCCTTATAAAAGGGCTGGTAATGACCCTCTGCATTCACTTTCTCAACAGTAATATAACCAGGCAAGGATAAGCCACTATATACATTTGGATTTTCTTTAAACTCATGAATAATAGATTGCATTGTGGACTGAAGTTCCTTCTTAATTTCTCTATCGGTTGTAGATTTAAGGATTATGTAGAACACGATGCTCCCAATAAAGACAACAAATAGAATAGTAGTAATTAAAATGTAACTCGTTCTACTTAAAAGTTTCATTTTGAAACAAATTTATAACCCACACCATACATTGTATGAATGTAATTTACTCCCCCTTTATCAACTATTTTTTTTCGCAGATTTTTTATATGTGTATATACAAAATCAAAAGACCCGGCGTTATCTGCAAAATCCCCCCAAAGGTATTCGCATATCGATTCCTTCGTTAATACCCTATCCTTATTTGAGAGGAAATACAACAGTAAATCATACTCTTTTTTAGTTAAATCCAAGTGAGAATTATTTATAAGCACTGATCGTTCTGAAGAGTTAACCTGAATTTCCTTAAATATGATCTGATCATCGCCTTTAAAATGGATTCTCCTCAACAGTGAAAAAATCCTGGCGTTTAATTCAGAAAGATGGAATGGCTTCACAATGTAATCATCAGCTCCCCTCTTAAGTCCCTTAATCCTATCTTCAATAGTTTCACGTGCAGAGATAATAATTATTCCGGCAGAGACATTTCTGCTTTTTGCCAGTTTTATCAGATCTAAACCACTACCATCAGGTAAGTTAATATCAATTAAAATACAATCGTACTGATACATACAAATCTTTTCTTCACCTTCATTATAGTTTACGGCTGATTCACAAATATAACCCTCTACTTTTAAGTAGGAATTAATGGACTCCTGTAGCGAAACTTCATCTTCAACAATTAATATCTTCATCCTAAAACCAATAATTTGAATTGACAATATTATTAAATATACGAAATATAACAAAAATCAAATATAGTGGAATAATATGGCTCTTTTTAACAGGAATTTGTATGGGCTTTAAAATGACTAGTCAATAGAAAGAAATGCCAGGGAATACTTAGGTAATGCTATTATTCTATTTACCCTAAAGGGGTAAGACATCAATAACCACGGGTGAAACCCGTGGTAAAGTGAATATCCAAAAGGATCACCACTACTTTTAGATATTTAAATGCGTTGATCCTAAGTTTTTGACCATTCATTATACAGTAATTCAAATATTTAATATCTTTATTCTATCATAAAGAAATCACCTTTATAACGTGATGCTGCTATTGAGAATTGTAAGCAGTAATTATTAATTAAAAGATACATTATGAAAAATTTAAGATTTATTCCGATTTTATTGCTCGCTTTAGGCCTAAACTCACAATTATTTGGAGCCATAATGCCTGTAGAAGATATTAAAACAGCTGAGTCTGTATTTGCTTTGGCAGAAAATATGAAGCCATTTGATGCCGAAATTTTCAAAGCGGAGCTTATAGGTTTGTCAAATTCTGAAAAGATAAAGCTCATTAAAATGTCAATTGACGATATTGAGAATTCAGAATTTTCCAATAGTCTTGAGGGAGCTACAATTGGTTATTATATATTAGCCGTTCTGCTACCTCCTGCTGCTGTAGGAATTTATACAGACTGGAGTATACCAACTACGTTATATAGTGTATGTTGGACAATCCTGGGATTTTTACCTGGAGTTATTCACGCTTTTATTGTATTAGGTCGTTAAAAGGAAGACAGCTTACAATAAGTCATTTCCTGGAATTTCACGCACCATAATAGGTGATGAATATGGTTTTTCTGAAATTGATATTCTTCTTCAGCTTCTCTAGTGCGCAACAATAACTTCTCACGGCATAATCTTTTATTTACTAATTTTGTATTTCACATAAACTTTCCATCATGAGTGAAAAATTTTACTCCCTTCTCAGGTATCATTTAATTGACAAAGCTCTTGTTGAAAAAGGCCATGCAAGTCTTATGGATCTACAAGAAGAATTAGCTATGCTTTCTTTTGGTGTGGAAATAAGTGAAGAAATGCTGGAAAAGGATCTTAAGAATATGAAAACAGATGAAAATCTGGCTTATTTCGCGCCCCTTGTTTATAATGAGGAGACGCTGAATTATGCATATTCAGACACTTCATATTCAATTCAAAAGCTTCCTTTAAATGTTTTTGAAAAGGAAGGCCTAAAACTGGTTGTGCAATACTTTGATCTCATAAAAGACCATAAAAACTTACATGGACTCAAGGGGATGATACAAAAACTTGTTGATACTATAAAAATACGGGATAACAATGAAAATCTGGATTCCCCGGATTTTGTGGATTCTGAACTTCCTCCTGGATTTGGAGGAAGTAAATTCCTGGGCTCCCTTATAGAAGCAATTCAGACAAAAAAAGTTGTAAGGTTGTACTACCATCCTTTTTATGAGGATAAACCTTATTTTACCATTATTCATCCTTACTTGATTAAAGAATTTAAGGGAAGATGGTATCTCATCGGACTGAATGATACCAAGCAGGAAATCAGGACTTACGGGCTTGATAGAATTTGGGAGCTTGAAGAAACCTCTGATAAATATATCCCCAGAACTTTTAATTCAGCCGAATATTTTAAAAATACAGTAGGAGTGATATCTCCTCTTGGGAGTCCTCCAGAAGTTCAGATTGAAGTTAGTAAACATCAGGCTCAGTATCTTATTACTCAGCCTTTGCATGGAAGTCAGTATATAGAATCTGAGAATGATGATTTTGTTATCTTTAATTATAAAGTTCACCCGACTTACGAATTCAAAGCCTTAATACTAGCAATGGGTAAAGATGTGCGGGTTCTGAAACCGGAAACATTCAAAAGGGCTATATTAAATGAATTAAATGATGCGATTTTGGCTTATGGGAGATAGTGTGCTAGTGTGCTGGTTTGGTTGTGAGGGCCGGTCATTGAGCGTAGCCGAAATGACGACCCAGCCATTCAAACACCAACTAGTTAAATTCAACGCCAAGGATGGAGATATCATCAAAAATTGCTGCGTTGCCTTTCTCGATACCTTGTTCTTTAATAATTACTTTAATATTTTTTTTAATACTTTCTGCATTAGAAATTTTCTCTTCGATAAATTTGGTTCCCCATTCAACATTTTCATCTTCCATTAGTTCTACCAGTCCATCAGTATAAGTAAAAAGCTTCATTTTGGAATCGATTTTTACAACTTTCATATTTACAAAGGGCAGTTCATCTAACATTCCCATACCAACACAACCGCTTTTCAAAAGCTCTAGTTTTTTATTTTCTAAATTGTATAAAAGAGGAGGATTATGTCCTGCATTAATATATTGAAGTTCCTTTGACGAGTAATTATATTTCGCCAGGAAGAGAGTAATGAATTTTTCGCCATTAGCAGATCTCAATACCCTCTCGTTCAATATTGATATTAATTCAGTAAGATCTACTTCCTTTGTGAATAATGCCCTAAGGTTGGCCTGGAAGTTCGACATCAGGATTGCTGCTGAAATTCCTTTTCCTGAAACATCGGCCATGCAAAAACCTATTTCATTTTCCGATAACTGAATCACATCGTAATAATCTCCCCCGACATCATAATGAGGTTTGTAATA
>JAGLSB010000726.1 GCA_023135955.1 Bacteroidales bacterium
TCAAACGCTTCTTTATGGTGTTGAAAGGCAGCTATTCTGAAATTTTGCCATTCAGTGTCCTGGATATATATTTCGTATGGGCTTTCCGGAAGAAAATTTCCACCCACAGGTTTTTCGTCACCTGTTGATCCTGTTTTAACCTGTAAAAAAGCAATCTTTTCCCGCACCCCTGCATCCAAAGATGCAATATGATTTGCCAGCTTGGTTATCATATCATAGTAATGGCTTATATAATCCTCGTGGTAGTAGTAAGGATATTTTCCATTATAACTATCACCATCTGTAAGTAGCGTTGGTACGGTGTTATAAACCCAATCCGGACAGTCAGGTCCGGGATTAACCGAGATATAACAATACAGGTTATTGTCATAAGCAAATTGAATTTCCTGATCCAGCAGTCTCCAATCATAAGCATCATTTACCGGTTCTATATCAGACCAGGCATATCCCAGTTGCAGTCCTTTAAACAAGTGTAAATAAGTATCATCATCCAAACTGACCGGAGATCTGTCCCATACGCCATAGGCATCAAGTGGCAAAGCAGATTGCAGTTGTGCTTGTACATTTACAGTAGATAAAAAAACAATAAATAATATAATTGCTTTTTTTGTTTTTATTAGCAGAAGCCGATTTTGTAATGTGTTTTTCATTATTAAATGATATTTAAACTTGTTTATTTTCTTCCCGACTTAGAAGATGGGATTTTGCTCAGCTTTTTATCTTCAGAGTTATCCAATACCTTTTAGTATTTTTTAGATATCTTTTTCGTCAGCCTCTATTTTTTTTAATTTGCCAATTTCTCTGTTGCCCTTTCCTTTAGCGATCCCAACATTTAAATCTCCCAATTCTTCACGGGCTTGCTCAACCACTACCATAAGTTCTTTGGCTTTTTCAGGATAAGATTCAATAACATTATATTGTTCGCCCGGATCCCGCATCATATTGTAAAGTTCAGGTTTTTCAATTTCCATTGCTATTCGTTTTCCTCCACGTCCGTCATTACCTGGTTGTAAATTGTACGAACTCCACTTGTGTGGCAATACAAGTTTCCAATTCCCTTTACGTACACCGTTCAGTTTATTTTTACCGAAATAATAAAGGATCGTTTCACGTGGCTCTGATTTAAAATCACCTTTCCACAGAGAGGTAATATCAACGCCATCAATTATATTGTCGGATAATTTACCATTTGTTATTGAGGCAAGAGTTGGAAGAATATCAATGGCACACGCTAATTTATTACAAACTGTTCCCTCTGGCGTGTTTTCTGGCCATCGAATAATAAACGGAACTCTTTGTCCACCTTCCCAGCTAGTAAGCTTTCCCTCACGAAGTCCGCCAGACGATCCGGCATGATTTCCAAAATTTAACCAGGGGCCATTATCAGATGTAAAGATTAAAATGGTATTGTCGGTTAAATTATTCTTCTCTAAGGCTCTGCTTATTTCACCCACCGACCAATCAATTTCCATCATTACATCACCATACAATCCTTGTTCGCTTTTACCTCTGAATTTATCGGATACGCCAAGAGGAATATGTCCCATTGTATGCGGAACATATAGAAAAAAAGGATTTTTAGCGTTTCTGTTAATAAAATCAACAGCTTTCTCGGTATAAAGAGTTGTAAGTTTATCCTGGCCTTTTAAATCAGTAATAGTTTCCGAAATCTCGTTGCCTACAATCAAAGGCAATTCGGGGTAGCTTCCTCGTCCTTTATCCCGGGGCAATCTTTCGCCTGTTACATTACTATTAGGCCACATGTCGTTTGAATATGGAAGACCCGTATATTCATCAAAACCATGTTGCAAGGGCAAGAACTCTTTTTGCCAGCCCAGATGCCATTTACCAAAGCAAGCTGTTGTATAGCCCTGTCCTTTAAACATTTCAGCAATAGTTAATTCATCAGGATTGAGACCAGTTTTGTGATGTGGAAATAATGCTCCCGAAAAACCTATTCTGTTAGGATAACAACCTGTTAAAAGTCCTGCCCGGGATGCGCTGCAAACGGGCTGAGCAGAATAGAAATTTGTAAACCTCATTCCTGCACTTGCTATTTGGTCAATATTTGGTGTTTGAAATCCTGTGGCTCCATAGCACCCAACATCACCATAACCTTCATCATCAATAAATACAATAATAACATTTGGTTTCGCAGTGTTTTTATTTTGAGCCTGCGTACAACTTGCAATAAATACTGTAAGTTGAATAAAAATAATTCTAGTTAATTTCATTACACCTTTATTTACTCTTCTTTAAAATCTATATTGTAACTTATTATCTTTTTTTACTTTCTGGTTTTGTTTTCAGCTGAGTAATATCACCGACCAGACTTTTTAGCTCGGCGTGCATTTGTTCTATCCGCCTGCGATGTTTCGGATTGTTCCCCAGATTTGTCCGTTCATTGTAGTCTTCGTTAATTTTGTAGAGCTCAAATTCTTGAGGGTGGAGGACATGCTGAACCTTACGCTTGGCAGATTCATCGCTCTTGGCTGCTTCTTCCCATTCGGCCCAACACAAGCCGAACATTTTGCTGTATCCACCATATCTTTTCTGGCTCTTGCTTTTTGCCCAGAAGTTTCCCTGCAAATGTTTATCATCCTGAAAAGGACTCCATACCAGTTTCCATTTGTCTTCAACGATAGCCCATTGTCTAACAGGATCATTCGACATTAAGTAAGCAAATTCACGGTGGGTTTGTTTATTACCTTCTAATACAGGACGTACACTGAACCCATCCAGATTTTCCGGAGCCTTTCCTCCAGCATAATCGATCAATGTCGGCAGAATATCGCAATATTGTGTAAGGGCATTGGTTCGACCCGGTTTTATTTTATCTTTCCAGTAAATAACTCCAAGACTCCGATTCCCTTTGTCGTACACTGACCACTTTGCTCGCGGCATAGCTATTCCATGTTCCCCGAGAACGATCACAATAGTATTATCTGCTATCTCCAGATCATCTATCATAGCGCGAACTTCACCAAACTGCTTATCAAATAACGATACCTCTGCAGCATGTTGAACGAGAGCAGTACGGGTTGCAGGAGTTCCAACATAATGCTCCGGTACAGGAAATCTTTTTTCGCCATTTTCCTGAGGTGTCCCGTTATTCCAAGGATGATGGCCATGGACAGAACCTATATACATACAAAATGGAGTATTTGTACTTTTCTGATTTTTAATAAATGATCTCATTTTAGTGAGATCAAACTGATCTTCAAAAGCATTTGCGTTACCCTCTACACCGGAAAGTTTTGTATAAGCTTTTCCAATTCTACACCCCACTTTCCCGGAAACACTCAATGAATAGCCTAGAGGAGTTAGATAATCGGCAATATCATTCAGACCCTCAAACGGTTTTTTCACAGTATTGGAAAGCACGCCATTGTTATGCGGGTACATTCCAGTGAAAAGCTCCTGCCTGATTGGCGAGCACTGTGCCACCGTTCCATACAGCCGATCAAAAACGACCCCTTCCGACGCCAACTTGTCGATATGCGGTGTTTGCGCATAATCGTTTCCCGTACATCCAAAGGGATCATAACCGATATCATCAGCCATATAGATGATAAAGTTCGGTTTCTGTGCAGCCGTAATTCCTACCATACATAGCTGAATCAGCAACAATAAATTTTTCTTCATGGTTCTTATTTAATATTCACTTCAGGATTGATTTGAAAAGAACGTGGTATTTCCTTCACTTCATTTATAAATGTCTGGTACAATTCCTGATGCTTTTTGGGGTCACTTCCAAAATCACCAACAATCATTCGCATTTGAGTGTGCCTTCCTTCTCCGGCCTTAAAATCTTCACCGAACAACGATAGATAGAGACTTCGGTGGTCGGCAACATTATCGCTTGCATCTCCTTTGTAAGTGGCTCCAACAGCATAAACATCCTCCGGCCTGCCTATCAGAATGGCATCTACCCCTTCGTTGCTGAAAAAAGCGAGCGGCATTCCATATCTCCTTCCAATTGCCATGCGCCAAAAAAAGCGGCCTTTTTGGTGGCGCCCGTCGGTTAGCAGATTGGCACCTGCCTCATCACGTGGAAAGAAAGGCCAGATTCCATGAATCATCGGTTGATCAGTCAATCTGATCTGTTCCGGCTCAGTAGGGCCAAATTCTTTCTTTGCTACATAAACGCCCGACTCAAAGCCGGGTGCCAGGTAGGCTGACAACAGGATTTCAAATTTTGGGTAGTTGGTCAAAGTCTCCACCCAAAGATCCATATCAATGATATTGGGTTCCTTGAAAGTAAATTTGACCTTAATTTTAGCTTGTAGCCGGATGCTTGGCGGAAAGATCATTGTAAGGCCATCATCTTC
>JAGLSB010000727.1 GCA_023135955.1 Bacteroidales bacterium
TAAGATTACCTACGCTTATAACAGGAAAATTATATTCCCGCGAAGGCAGAATCCCCCAATCAAATAGTTTATTTCGGATAAAGATTATTAGTCCATAAACCAAACTAAAAGGGAGAAGGATTATTTTAAGTAATACTTGCAAATGTTAAATTATTTAGAATAGTTTGCGAAGATACGATTATTCGGGGAAAGGTTGCTGGTTACTGGTTACCGGTTGCTGGTTTCTAGTTAGTGGTTACTTGATTTTCTTCCCAGCAACAAGCAACAAGCAACAGTCCATTAATCCTTATATTCACACTAAATTAGTGATTTTCAATAACCTACACTAAAGGTTAAATCAGATATTCCTCTTACCTAACAACCAAACGATAAGGCATCAAAGCTTGGATTCCTTTCATCTCCTTAATAGACTTTAATTCCTCATAATAAATATAATTTTCACCTAATTCTTTCTCTAAAATCTTTAGTTGGCTTTTACCTGTGAGGTCAGATATTATCTTTTGAAAAGGATCTTCGAGTTTCGGAAGTTTTACAATTCTGTATTCCTCCAATTCAGCCTCTTCAGCAGCAATGTCAATCGCTTTTTTTAGTCCTCCAAAATCATCGATAAGCCCAATTTTCAAAGCATCTGCTCCACTATACACATGACCACGGGCAATTTGGTCAACTTCATCATATGTCATAGCTCTTCCTTCTGCCACACGTTCAACAAAGCCTGTGTAAAAGGTCTCTATTTCATTCTGTAGAATTGCTCTTTCGTCGTTTGCAAGTGGCTCAAAAATAAAACCAAAATCTGCATGATCATTTGTTTTTACAATTTCGGTTGTAATTCCAATTTTTTCATTCACGAACTCCTGAGCATTAGGCCACATTCCAAAGACTCCAATTGATCCGGTTATGGTATTAGGATTTGCTAATATTTTGTGAGCTGGTGCAGCAATATAATAACCTCCGGATGCTGCCACATCTCCCATTGAGGCAATAACAGGTTTCAATTCTGCAGCAAGTTTTACTTCACGCCATATAATATCTGATGCAAGTCCGCTTCCGCCACCGGAATTGATTCTCAACACAATGGCCTTTATACTGCTATCACGTCGGGCAGCACGAATTGCCTTGGCAAAAGCATCACCCCCTATATTCTCGCTTACAGCATCACCATCAATAATAGTTCCTTGTGCATAAACTACTGCAATTTTATTTCTAATCAGACCTTTTGACTCTCTTTTGGCTGCAACTTTGGTGTATTTTTTCAGGCTTATAGTTTGAATGTCTTTTGCTTCCTCCGTTCCTGTTTTGTCTTTTACAAAATTTAGAAATTCATCAAAATAAATTAAGCTATCAGTAAACCCATGTTCTAGAGTAGACTGAGCATTAGTAATTGCCATTTCATCAGCCAACTGATTGATGACATCAACGTTGATATTTCTGGTTTCAGCTATACCTTCCACCATATGTCCCCAAAGAGAATTAAGGTAATCCTGAATTTGAAGTCTGTTTTCAGCACTGAGTTTTTTATAAATAAATCGTTCAACAGCTCCCTTAAATTCACCATGACGCACAACCTGAATTTCAATTCCAAGCTTGTCCAATGCCCCCTTGTAGAAAATCACTTCAGAGCTTAATCCCATAAACATTAAACTTCCCGTTGGTGTCAAAAAGATTTTGTCAGCTACGGAAGCCAGATAATAAGATCCATGAGTATAAATATCAGAATAGGAATAAATGAATTTCCCGGAAGTTTTGAAATCAATCAAGGCATCTCTTATTTCATTTAGAGTTGCCATGCCAATTGGCAATAGACTGAGGTTCATAATAATTCCGGTGATATTCTCATCATCTTTTGCTTTTTTGAGATTATCGAGAATATTGTCGAGACCCATTCTGGAATCTGGAGAAAATGTAGCAGGATTGATAAATTCAAAAGGGTTTTCAGATGCGCGATCTACAATAGGACTTTCAAAATTTATGAAGAGAACGGTATTAGCGTCAACCACAACAGGTTTTTCAGCTGATGCTGAGCTGAAGATTCCGATAATAATAAAAATGAATAATAACAGTCCGATAAGGACGCCTAATATTGAAGCAAATGTAAATTTGAAAAAGCTTTTCATGAGTAATTGATTTATTTGTTTTACAGGAATTGTTCTTATGAACTGAAAAAAAATTAGCAATTTTGTTCAGCTGGCAGAGAATGTTTAATTCATGGCATTCGTGAGGTTAAAAATAATAAGAATCTATCTAATTTTTGTTAAAAATTTATCAAAAATGAAAAAGACCCTGGTTTTTGTATTATTGGGAACAAATCTTGGTAAGCGGAAGGAGAATCTGCGGTATGCAATCATAGAAATTGAAAAATTGCACATTTCTTCTCTCAGGATTTCTTCTATTTATAAATCAGAACCCTGGGGATTTGAAAGTGAGAACTATTTTTTAAATCAATGCCTTTCTTTTTACACTGAATTGAATCCGGAAGAACTTCTAATTTGTTTGAAGGAAATAGAGGTATCCATAGGCAGGACTAAAACGAGTGACTCTGGATACGAAGACAGAATATTGGATATTGATATTTTATTTTTTGGCAGCAGGATTATCAATCTTGAACAATTAGTCATTCCTCATCCACGAATTGCAGAAAGGAGATTTACTCTTCAAGCTGTGGCAGATCTGGCTTCAGATTTGATTCATCCGGTTCACAGGAAATCAATAGCTGATCTTCTTAATATATGTCCGGATAATTCAATAGTTATAAAATTGTGATTGGCATTATCCCTTTCCGAAGATGATTAGCTTAATATTCCTTCATCTGCAAAACTGTAGAAAATATTATCGGCAATTATTATGTGATCAAGCAGACTAATGTCCATTGTCTGAGCGGCATTTTTAATTTTTTGAGTAATGTTTTTGTCAGCTACACTGGGTTTTGTATTTCCAGAAGGATGATTATGACATATAATTAGAGCGTTTGCCAGTTTAGCCAGGGCCCTGTTTAGTATTATTTTTGTGTCGATAACTGTTCCTGTGGTGCCTCCTTTGCTAATACAGATGGTATCAATTACTTTATTTGATCTGTTCATAAGCAATATCCAGAATTCCTCATGTGCCAGATCGCCAAGTTTAGGTTGAAATATCTTAAAAACATCATAACTTGAGTTTATTTGCATTTTTTTAAGAGGTTCGCCAAAATTTCTCCTTCTGCCCAATTCCAAAGCTGCTAAAATATTAATAGCCTTAGCTTCACCAATACCCTTTATAGATGATATTTCTTCTATCTTCAATTTCCCCAACTCACCAAGGTTATTTCCTGCAAGATGTAAAAGATTCTTGGCAAGCTCCAGGGCGGAAAAATTTTTAGTCCCCGAACCGATTAGGATTGCAAGTATTTCAGCATCGCTCAAACTTTCTATTCCTTTTGAAAGCATTTTCTCTCTTGGTCTGTCCTCGACCGACCATTGTTTGATTGTTAAATTTTTGTATTTCATTCTTCCAAATAAAGTGTCGTATACTCTTAATGGAAAAAAGGGGGTAAAAAACGCAAGTGAAAGGAGGTGTGCTAATGTGCTAATGTGGTGGTTGAGACGCACGGCCGTGCGTCTAATTAGGCAAAAATAAAAAAAGCCGCCTCATCTGAGACAGCTCTTTATATTATTTCTAAGAAAATAATTACTTTAATCCTGTAATGTGTTTGGTAAGACCTGACTTAATATTTGCAGCTTTAT
>JAGLSB010000728.1 GCA_023135955.1 Bacteroidales bacterium
TCGAACTTTCTGAATCAAACACTCGACTTTATAGACGGAGTCTGAGCTATAAATGAAGTTGGTGATAAGAAAGATGTTACAAACAAAAACTCAGAAATTATGGATTATAAAAGCAAAATACTAATAGTTGATGATGAGGCTCTGGGTCGGGATGTACTTGAAGGATTGTTATCTAATGAAGGCTATAAATTAATTTTTGCTGAGAATGGATTCGAAGCAATCGATAAATCTTTAGAATACCTACCCGACCTGATTTTACTTGATATTATGATGCCTGGAATAGATGGTTTCGAAGTATGCTCAAGGATTCGGGGTAATACCTTAACAAATGCAATTCCAATTCTAATGATTACAGCGCTTGACGATAAAGATTCATTGATTAGGGGAATAGATGTTGGTGCCGACGATTTTATTTCTAAACCTTTTGACCGGATAGTTCTAAGACAACGCGTTAAGACCATAATAAAGTTAAACAGGTTCAGTAAATTAATAGAAGAAAAGGAAAAATTTGAAGAAGTTATTCGTCTTTCCGGGGATGGATTTATTATTATTGATAAAACAGGAAAACCATTATACTTAAACTCAAAAGCAAAAACACTTTTAGCATTACCTGAAGATCATAATAATTATTCATCATTTAATTTTTTTGATAAGCTGCGAGAACAATATCGTTTGTTAAATGATGATTTATTTTCCGGATGGCCAGATATTTATCCTGAATTACCAATTATGGCAGTAAGTAATAATTTTGCTAATTACTCTGAATTTTGGATTAAGATTACAATTCTAAAAAAAATATTAGTATCTGAAGAATATATTATTAAACTAAGCGACGTAACACAAGAAATTGTTAATAACAGAGATGTCTGGATTTTTCATAACAGTATTTCGCATAAACTACGAACACCATTTAATTCTATTTTAGGTGGCCTTGTACTATTACAACAGAACCTTACTGACTTAAATGAGTATCAGAATGAGATGTTAAATTTAGCGTTAACTGGAGCTAAAAGATATTTTGACAACATATCTAATATACTGGATCTTTTAACAAATTTAAATAATAAGAGACTTAGTGGCTATACCACAATAAGTCAGCTAACAACAATCATTGAACCTATTATTACAGAAACAAAAATAGAAAAATTTGAAATAGCACCCTTAACTATTATTGGCGAAATAAAGCTTAATATTCCTATTGATATTATTGAATTAATCTTGTATAAACTATTTGATAATTCAAGAAAGTTTCATCCTGTTAATGATCCTGCTATTAAAATAAATATTGCACAAACTAATAATAATGTTATTATTTCAATAAGTGATGATGGTGTAAAGCTAACTGCAGAAGAACACTTAAAAATCTGGGCCCCCTACTATCAGGCTGAAAAAATAATTACCGGAGAAGTTGAAGGATCAGGATTAGGATTATCATATATAGCTCAATTAATGAATAAAGCAAATGGCAAATATCGATCTTATAATATTGAGAATGGTGATGGAATCACCGTTGAGCTAATTATTCCAATACCCACTGAAAATTAGATTAAGTCGTTCAAATCAATATTGAGTAAAATCTTAAAAACAGATAAAGTAAATACTTTTAAAAAGAAATAAGATCTATAATAATTACTCGGCCGCTGCAGTTCCACGCATTCCGAGAATATCCCGATCGAACATATACAAATTTTTATCCCCTACTAACTCAAGTTTATCAAGAATTTCTCTTACGCTAGCCTCTTCTTCAATTTGCTCAGTAACGAACCATTGAATCCATGTATGTGTAGTATAATCTCTTTCGTCCAACGACTTTCCTACTATGTCATTTATAGAGCTGCTGATGTACTTTTCATGCTTCAACACAGCCTCAAAAAGATCTTTTACATTACCATAATCGACAGGAGGTTTTTTAAATTCCGGAATGATAGCATTAGCATCTCTTTCAGCAATATAACTTATAAATTTCAACATATGCACTCTTTCTTCTTCGGCTTGTGCGTATAACCACTTAGAAATGCCATTAAAACCATTTTCTTCGATCCATACAGCCATTGCAAGATATAGATTAGAGGAATATCCTTCTTTCTCAATTTGCTCATTGAGAATTGTTTCCATTGCTTTTGTTAACATTTTATTATATTATATAGTTATTAAATTAATTATTTCTTTAACATACTGTTTTCAATCAAAATCCAGATTAAAATTTTGCTTTAGTTTAATAATATTAGAATTCTTTTTTGCGAGGTAATCAAATCTTTCTTCAACAGTATATAGTTTTCTCCCCTTTTCATCCTTTTCTTTTAATCTTGTATTAATTTCAATACCAGAATTCATTAGCTCCTGTCTTAGATGATTAATAAGTAATTGTTTCATCTGACGATTGAAATTTTCCAGCTGATCAAGATTCTCAAACTCAATTTCAATATTTAATTCTTCAATTATTTTAAGATCCCTTTCCTTAAGACTACTGTATATTCTTGGATTATCACTTTTTATTTTCTCTGCAAATTCATCCCAACATTTCAACAATTCCTCTTTTGTAAAAACTTCATTTTTTGCTACTTCATCTTCTATAAGTTCAGTTCCCTCATTATTTTTCGAAGATATCTCAGGTTCTTTGTCGACACTACTATCTTTCTTTTGTAATGCATCTTTGATTGAAATGACCGGCGATCTTACAACATTCCTTTTTATTTGAATTTCTGATTCCTGAATATCCTCTTTCTCTTTTACAATTTCCGGCTTTACAGTTACTTCATTAGATTTTAAAATTTCTGGTTCAGTAGTTTTCTTTACTTTATTTGATTTTTGATCTTCTTGAATTTCCGGCTCCAGAGGTTTTTTAGCTAAGAGCTTTTTTTTTTCAGTGATAAAATTCGCCATCTTAATAAGCCCTAACTCTATAAGAAGTCTTTGATTTCTGCTTCCCTTAAACTGCAAATCGATTTTAGAACAAATATCCAGGAGTGCAAATAAAAACCCTGGATTTACCTTCTCTGCTTGCGCGAGATATTTTTCTTTTAAATTATCGCTTACTTCTAAGAGCTGAATAGTTTGCTTATCGGTGGCTACTAATAATTCCCTGAAATGAGTTGCTAGTCCGTTTATGAAATTATGAGGATCAAATCCATTATCCAAAATTTCATCAAAAATCAGCAATGGTTTAGAAGTATCACCTTCAAGAAAAAGATCGGTTAGATTAAAATAATATTCAAAATCGAGAATATTTAGATTCTCAATAACATTCTGATAACGAATATCTCCCCCACTAAAACTAACTACCTGATCGAATATCGAAAGTGCATCCCGCATTGCACCGTCAGCCTTCTGTGCAATTACATGAAATGCCTCAGCTTCAAATTCTATTGACTCTTCACTTGCAATATAGCTTAGATACTTAACTGCATCGGGAACTTTTATTCGATTGAAATCAAAAATCTGACAACGAGATAAGATAGTAGGTATAATTTTATGCTTCTCAGTTGTGGCTAGAATGAATATTGCATGCTTTGGTGGCTCTTCCAAAGTCTTAAGAAATGCATTAAAAGCTTGCTGAGAAAGCATATGAACCTCGTCGATTATATAAATGCTATAATTTCCAAGCTGAGGAGGGATCCTGACTTGCTCGTTAAGAGAGCGAATATCATCTACCGTATTATTAGATGCTGCATCTAATTCATGAATATTAAATGACCGTGACTCATTAAAAGAGACACAAGATTCGCACTTATTACAAGCTTCTCCTTCCGAACTTATTTCCTGACAATTTATAGTTTTTGCAAAAATTCTTGCACAGGTAGTTTTCCCAACACCCCTGGGACCACAAAAAAGATAGGCATGACCCAGATGTTTACTTGCAATAGCATTTTTAAGCGTGGAGGTAATACTATCTTGTCCAACAACCGATTTAAAGGTTTCAGGTCTGTATTTTCTAGCGGAAACTATAAAATCACTCATCATTTTCTAATTCAACCCAAAGATAATATTTATTGCTGAAAATTCGAATAATGGGATTGGTATGTTGGTGTGGTTGAGTGGTTGAGT
>JAGLSB010000729.1 GCA_023135955.1 Bacteroidales bacterium
CCGCAATTTTAAATTGAAAATAACAGTATCATGTTATATAGTAGCAACTGATAAATCTAACTACTAATGACATACAGCATTTCATATTTATCTACTTAAATGAACAGATCCCAGGCTCCCATAGGATTATTTGATTCCGGCGTAGGAGGATTGACTGTCGCTGCTGCAATTAAGAAAGTAATGCCAAATGAAAGCATGATTTATTTTGGCGACACTGCTCATCTACCCTATGGAGATAAGTCGAAAGAAACAATTGTACAATATTCTCTTTCCATCGCTGAATTTTTACTTAATAAGGGCTGTAAGATTCTTCTTATTGCTTGTAACTCGGCTTCATCTAATGCATTTAAAGAAGTTAAAGCTTTTGTTGGAGAGAGAGCAGAAGTACTGAATGTTATTGATCCTGTAATAGAGTTCGTGGGTAAGGATACTTCACACTCAAATATCGGTGTAATTGGAACCAAGGCTACCATTAATTCAGGAAGTTATCATGATGGAATCAGGAAATTGAGACCCGATACTGAAGTTTCTTCACTGGCGACACCACTGTTTGTTCCAATGATTGAAGAGGGTTTTATTTTTGATGATATAAGCAATGCAATAATCAGGGCATATCTTTCAAGGTCTGAATTAAAAGATATTGACAGCTTAATATTAGGCTGTACGCATTATCCTATCATCATGAATCAGATTAATCGTTTTTTTAATTTCAAAATAGACGTTCTGGATTCAGCTCTTATCGTTGCTGAAAAATTAAAGTTGATCCTATCTGAAAAGGATTTATTGAGTAATACTATTAATGCCAGACATCAGTTTTTCGTATCCGATCACACTGATTATTTCGAAATTATTGCAAAAATGTTTTTTGGAGAGAAGATTGAACTTCAGAGGACAATGATATAGAGAACAACCAAGTTCACACAATACATTAAAGGCAATTATTTTTCTGAATAGATATAAATTATCCCATATTGGGATTTATATTAATTTTTTCATAGATTTGCATGATGAGGATTATCGCATTTAGAACCCTGAGAGAGTTTTATGAAAAATCCGAGTATGCCGATTCTGAAACATCTTTACGTTCGTGGTATCACGATGCTAAAACTGCTAACTGGAGCAGTTCAAATGAACTTAAGCAACAATATAAAAACGCAAGCATTGTGGGCGAAGGAAGAGTTGTTTTTAACATTAAGGGCAATAGATATAGATTAGTAGTTGCGATTGATTATGAGTTTCAAGTGATTTTTATTCGATTTATTGGGACACATAAAGAATATGATAAAATAGATATTAAAACGATTTGATTATGGATATCAGACCAATAAGAACAGAGCAGGACTATAATATGTCAATCGGGAGGATTGAAGTATTGTGGGGAGCGAAAAAAGATACTCCGGAAGGAGATGAACTGGATTTACTTGTTATATTAGTAGAGTCTTACGAGCTAAAGCATTATCCGATTCCTACACCAGATCCGATTGAGGCAATTAAATTTAGGATGGAACAAATGAACATGACTAAGGCCGATATGGTAAAATATCTAGGCAGTCAAAGTAGGGTAAGTGAAATTCTTAATCGAAAAAGAAGTTTGACACTTAAAATGGTTAAATCTTTGTACAAAGGATTAAAAATACCTGCAGAAATTTTATTAGCCTAAGATCATGAGAGCTAATATCCGGGAC
>JAGLSB010000073.1 GCA_023135955.1 Bacteroidales bacterium
TTTTTTCCCAGTTTCGCATTTGGCAATCTTGCCGGTTTAATAAAAATAGTTGTAGGCTCAGCGCTTCCCTCTACTTCACCGGCTATCACATTTATATTTGAATAAAATTCATCTTCAGACTCTGCAGGCCAGCAATGCCAACCGATTGGAACCGCACTAATATGAATATTGTTCCACACTTTCCGGTAATATCCATCGCGCAGTTTTAGAGTTGATCCAAGGCTGAGGTTATTATAAATCTGATAGTTACTCGATCCATCGTCGAGGTCGATCGTCCAATTTCCGGCTGAGAGAGATTTCCTGAAATTTGAAATTCTGTTATTCCGAATAATTACTGGATCGACAGCATCAAGTAATACCTGTTCTTTTATCATTTCGCCTTCACCTTTTCCCGATAACCAGAACCTTTCTCTGCCCCAGGAATTGAAAGGACCATGCTCACCTGATTCCCTTACCGTTTCCCATATATCATTAAATTCAATTATATGTCCGCCCCAAGTACCATCATTTACGGTTATTCCCGCACGGGGAATATTATATATGTCACAATGAGAAACAGTAATTTTAGAACTCATAGAAACTATGACTCCGGAAGTTTGCTTTCCATAATCACCAATTTCATACATTATGCAATTATCTACAACACATTCAGCTGGATAATTATCGGATTTTGGACCGGGTTCCAGATCCATATTCTCCCTTGCTGCCATCCATTCTTCAGGACTTTGATCCCAGGTAAGATAATGACGTACCGCATTAGGGTCACCGACAAAGCACACACCACTCTCGCCGGTATGGTAGAAACGGGAATTCAGAACAGAATTTCTCCGGTTGTATTTACTCATGAATACTCCATTTCCACCTGTATATTCAAAATTACAGTCAGAAATTATGATATCCTCTGTTCCTTCCATGAAAATAGCTCCACCACGATGGATTGCCCAGTCTCCACGCGAAAGAGGTTCGTATTTCTCCATAAAAGTTGTGTTCGATTGCGTAAAAGTGAATCCGTGAAATTCGATATGATGAACAGGATCTTCAGAAGTGCTAATTATATTAATATGATCTTTAACTGTTGCAGCTTCAATCAGTACATCATTTATATCCATCTGCTCAAAGGGATAATAATAAAGAGTATTTGTTTCAGAATCGAGAAACCACTCTCCTGGAACATCGAGTTCCTCGAATATATTCTCAATATAAAAAGGTGACGAACTACCGCGGCCGGCACCAATTCCATGATCCCTCTGGAGCTGCCAAGCACCTTCTCCAAGCAGTATTTTATTCTCATCTTTTGCTACACCTGCAACACGATATTGCATATTTCCCCAGTTATGACTCTGAAAGGCATGTACTATGCCAGTTGTAGGATTACTCCAATCCTTTTTAGTAAATATCTCAGGATCATAGCTAAACCATTTATCAGGTCTGTGATTTGTTCCGTCAACTACATTCTGATATCCTTTACCACTACGAAGAGGATCTTCATAATCATAATCGGGAAACCGGGCACGAATCTGCCTTTCTTCATTCACAAAAAGCTGATTGAAATTCTTTGCTTCTGGCAACTGTGTCTTTAAAATCCCATTTTTATGTTCTTCCCAGATTAGTCCTTCCAGTTTTTCAGCACCCGAAAATATCACTTTTTCACCGGGGACAGCAGCAAATTTAACCGGAAACTCTTCACTACCTGAGAACTCTTTTCCAAGGACAACTGTTTTATTAAAATAGTATTTGCCTTCTGCAAACCACACATTGACTTCCTCGGTGGAAGCATATTTCTCAACAATTTTCAATGCACCATAGATTGTGGCAACAGGCTTCTTTTTAGTGCCTTTATTATTATCGTTTCCATTCGGGTTTACATAAATATCAAGCGCATTAGCTGACAAAATATTTAAAGAAAAGACAATCCACAGAGTTAAAATTCTCATAAAAGTGTTCATTAATATATTATTTACATTCCCAATTTATATCTATCATCAATTATTTCTGCATTATTGGTGCTTTTAAGAAACCCATTTTTGATTAGTCTGGGGAATGCAGGATCGTGGATTAACCCGATATTTTCAGTATTTATTTCTTCAAAGCCAAGATTACGCAAAGGAGAATCCTCCGTTAAATTAAAATTTCCGCGCTTAGTTTATTCAACAAGTTTACCATCGGTTACAATCTCAAATCCATAGGCATAATTTCCAATTTTATTTTGAGGCATATCAATCGTTAATCCTGCCTCATCCCGTTGCCAGTTTAAGGCTCCATCATAACCTAGTAGTTTAACATTGTGAATACCATTCTCAGCAATCTTTTCCGAACTGGATAATGATTTAATTACGACTTTTCCATCTGCTGGCCAGTCAAGGATAAAAGCAAACAGCTGGTTTCCCTTTTTGGTGAACCTGATATCACTTGCATCAGTATTTCCTTTGAAATTCCACATTATTTTTTTTCCTCCATCCTCCATAAACTTATCATTAGGCCCTTCCGTTTCAATTTTCCACCTACGGGTTCCATAAATTCCTTCGCCATTGATCTTCAGCCAATCACCTAAATCGGTAAGAATATTAATCTGCTCCTCAGGTATGGCCCCATCTGCCATTGGAGCAATTGATAACATCAAGCCACCGCCACGACTTACCCTGTCGATAAATCCATCTATTATTTGATTTGATGTTCTGTAATTAATATCATGAGTATAAGACCAGGCACGATTCGCAATATTCAGGTCATCCGCCCAGTCAAAGTCAGTCTTAACGCCTCTGTTTCCACCTTTTTCGAAATTCCGTAGTCCAAAATCCGGATGAAAATTTGATTTTTTATTTACAACTTCAACTTCTGATCCCTTTTTTGATTGAGTATTATAAAAATAAGAAAGCACTTCAAGCGTTCTTGGTTCATTCTCAGCTCCTCTGAAATTACCACCATCGAACCATATTACATCCGGCTGATAATTATCTATAACCTCCTTAATTTTATTTTCCCATTCAATCATAAAATCTTCCCGTAATTCAGTCTGTGGATTTCTGTAAAAATCAGAATATTCAGGATCAAAAATATCCCAATTCTCAGCTTTTCCTTGTTCTAACAATGCAGAATCTTTAGAATAGAACCAACCGTAAGTTCTATAATGATGAAAACAAGTTAAAATTTTCATTTCAGGATCTGCTTCACGAATTGCACCTACAAGCTCCCCATATAAATCTCTCTCCGGACCCATATCTTTTGAATCCCATCTGGTATATTCACTATCCCACAAACAAAAACCATCATGATGAACAGCTGTAATACCTGCGTATTTTGCTCCCGATTTCACAATTATATCTGCCCATACATCGGGATCAAATTTTTCAGCCTTAAAATCTTTTATAAAATCTTTATATCCGAAATCAGCCTGATTGCCATAAGTTTCAATATGATGGTTAAAAGCTTTTTCACCACGAGTATATTTATCATACATTATTCTACCATACCATTCCGTCTGAAAGGCGGGAACTGAATACACACCCCAATGGCCATAGAGACCAAGTTTTGCATCCAGCAACCATTCAGGTATTTCATGTTGATTTAAAGATTCCCAATTAGGTTCATAAACAGGGAATTCCTTTTCAGAGATTTTATTAGAGCAGGAACTCAAAAATACAACCAAAATTAAATACAAAAGATTTTTAAACATAATTCAATGCTTGTGCAGATTCAATAGTTTATTTATTTTTCACGTATTCAGGGAATTCCGGAAAAGTATTATCTGTTTCAGGAGCCGACAATTTATTCTTAACATCTATCTTAAAGGAATAAGCCACTTCGCAAGGCTTTTCTTCCGGGAACCATATTGTCAATTTTTCTTCATCCTGTTCCCACTTAATTTCTTCATCAACACCAAGCATGCTTAAATCCTTAATCTGTACGTCATGTTCATTTCCTTTAGCGAGGGTTTTAATTTCCACTTTTCCATCTTCAGGCCAACCCACTACCATTGTATAAAGAGTTTTCAGATCTTTAGACCGTGTAAAGCGAAAATCATTAGCGGTTAACTTATCAAAATTCCATTTATGAGTTTTTCTTCTTTCATCCCTTTCAAGCATTTCTGTCGGGCCCTCAGCCTGAACAACCCATGTACGCGTGCTATATATTGCCTCCCCGTTTACGTTCATCCATTCGCCAATTTCCGACATAATTTGCTTCTCTTCATCAGGAATTGAGCCATCACCTTTTGGAGTTAAGGAAAGAAAGAAAATACCCCCTCGGCTAATCTTATCGACTATTGAACGAATGTGATGATCGGAAGTAAGATTGTAATTCTTATTTTCAACATAAGACCATGGATAAGAAATTGCCCTGTCAGAAAGCCAGTATCCTTGTGGGTCCTTTTCAAGATCTCTGGCATTTTCATAGGTCCTTAAACCAAATCCGTTGGGGAAATTCCATCTCCTGCCCGCTGGAAGTTTATTAGCTATTACACCTTCTTTACCATCAGCTACCATTTTGTTTAAATAATCTGCAAAAATACTGGTAATAGTATCGTTTGGAATTATATCATTTTTAATAGATCCAGCCAGGCCATCAAACCATAACATATCGGGTTCATATTTACGAATTACTTCCCTTACTTTAGAAGCCCATTCATTTCCAAAACTTTCTTTTGGTTCGGTTGAAGGGTCACGATAAAAATCAGCGTATTCTGATTTGAAAATATCCCATGTATCTAATTGTTTCTGTGTATATCCATCCTTACCATTTACAACCCATCCAAAGGTTCTTCCGTGGTGAAATGTTGCCGCAAGTTTCATGTCATTTTTCTTAATCTCAGTAGCTATTTCACCATAGATATCTCTTTTCGGTCCTTTATCCATGGCATCCCATTGGGTAAATTCACTATCCCAAAGAGCAAAACCATCGTGATGAACCAAACAAAGTCCGCCAAACTTAGCACCACTTCCCTTCATTACACCTACCCATTCTGCCGCATCAAACTTTTCGGCTTTAAACATTTTAATAAAATCGGCATATCCAAAATTGGCTACATCACCATATTTTTCCTGATGATGTGCCTTTACTCCACGAGGGTCACCTTTGCTATCCGGTGTATACATTTCCTTAGCATAAGTATTGCTTTCAAAAGCCGGAACAGAATAAACACCCCAGTGGGTATAAATTCCAAATTTAGCATCAAGCATCCACTCAGGAATAGGAGCTTGTTTTAAAGATTCCCAATTTGCCTCGTAATGAATAGCCGGCTCCGGTTTTTCAGCACAAGAATACAGACTGATTAATGCAAGTATGAATAAAGTTTTCAATATTGTTTTCATTTTATAATGGTTTTAGAATTTTTTTTGTAAAACGGGTATCTCGTGAACAATTTCCGGCCATCCTTCATTATCAATTTTTTCTCCCAGTGCAGTTAATGCAGTAACATCATCGGGATGAATTGATCCGTCAGGCCTCGGACCAATATTTATATTTAGATTCGATCCGCAATGACGAGCATATTCAAGCAGGTAGTATAACTCATCCGCATCTAAATGGCGGGCACTTTCATCATTAATCCATCCACTTGGCACGTGAGTATTATCCCTGTTATAACATTCCTGGATAACTGTATTAATTTCGCGAAGTTTATATTGATGACATTGATCCCACTCTTCCTGACTTTGTCTTTCCCAACGAGCCCTTCTTATATCCCATCTTGCCTGCATACCGGGATCCTCAAATTTCCAGTCATCAAATTCAAGCATAAAATGTTCAGGAGAGAGATAGTCCTGAAGACACATTGCGCCTTCTTTGAAAGATATTAATCCATGAGGTTGCAGCTCTCTGATCATTTCGTATGTTTTATCGAGATCTGTGTAATTTTCGGGATGCTGATAATAACCGCCAATACCATCGAACCAGGCACCTGCCATTGGTCCGTATTGGGAAAGCATCTCTGAAATTACTGCACGATGGTGATCCACAACATCTTCAGTTGTAATGGAATATTCAGTGGCCATATAGGGGAAAAAGCCGAGTCCGGACTTTTCACATGATTCAAGCATATCAGCTACTATATCTCTCCCTACCGGTGCGTTCAAACTTGTAAAATCTGTATGAGAGGCTTTATAATTAAATACTCTGCCAAGATGAGTCGTTGTTAATACTATGTACTTCATATTTGCATCAACAGCCAGTTGACAAATAGCATCTGTATCTAAATTCTCAAGTGTGTATTTATCAAACAGGAGTTGATTTTTATTTTCAGCATTATCATATTCTTCCCTGGTATACCCAACAAATTCAATTAGTCTATCCGATGCATTTCCTTCGGCCCATAAGAGGTAATCGGCTTTCCCGTTTTCGCAAAGACTGGCCAGGTTAAGGTGAACGAACATTCCCATTTTAGCATCCTGAAACCAGGCTTTTGAGGCTTCGAGTGGATTTGCATTATACAATTCAGAATATTCTGTTAACCAATATGGGATTTTAGAATTATCGCTCGCTTCTTTAGGAGAATTGGTGCAGGAAAACAGAACTAATAAAGAGACAATAAGAAAAATTTTTGTTTTCATAGTAGATAAATTGGTTTGATAAACTAACAGTAAAATGTAATAGGGTCTCTAAAAAGTCAAATCAGCATAAGATATTAATACTTCCTAGAAATCAACCCCCTGGATCCCCCTGAAGGGGGACCTTAGATTGTTGTTTTGATAACTTATTCTTAAATAACTGAATTCTTTTTACTTAAGGAATATTATTATCTCTGATTCTTAATATAACATCAGAGCAGTTCTTTCATGACGGATAAATCAAATTCATCTCCTACCTCGAGCTGAAGCTCTAAAAGTCTATTATAAAGTTCCAATTTTAATTCTTTGTTTTCAGGATTTGCAGCAATATTATTTAATTCATCCGGATCATTTTTCATATCGAACAATTGTACCTCATTAACCTGTGGATAAAGAATTAATTTATAATTTTCTGTCCTTACCATCCTCTGGAAATCCTTATATGAACCAAAAATAGCATCATATATTTCGTCTTTTTCTCCACTTAATAATGGTGCAATCGATTTAAACTCAAGATTCTCAGGAACCGGAACATCGGCAAGGTCTCCAGTGGTGGCATATAAGCCCTGCAGATACATCATAGCATCATTTGTGGCACCTTTTTCAATTCCGGGACCGGCAATAACAAATGGCATACGTATACTTGGCTCGTACTGATTTTGTTTTCCTAACAATCCATGACTACCCATACCAAGACCATGATCACCCGAAAATACAATAATGGTATTCTCCAATTCACCTGATTCTTCCAGTGCAGCCATTATTCTTCCAATCTCATAATCCATATGAGTGATTATGGCATAATACTCCTGAATAGCAGTTTTTATAGCAAATTCAGTTCTTGGAAACGGGGAAAGTTGCTCATCTCTAAGGGAATATCTTTCTCCCTGATCAAAGGGGTGCAGATCCATATAATTAACAGGAAGTGGAATATTTTCCAAAGGGTACATGTCTACATATTCCTTTGGTGACTGACGAGGATCATGTGGAGCATTAAATGAAACATACATCATAAATGGCTTGTCGCTGTCAGGAACATGATTGGTCAGAAACTCTATGGCATTGTCTGCATACAATTCGCTGGTATGTTTTTGAGTAACATATTCTTCTGTTACTGTTTTCTCACCATCAACCCATACTATGTCTTTATTGCTTGGAGACCAATGTCCGAGTAAGTCTATATCAGAAGGTGACCATTCATTATTCTCAGGCGAAGGTCTGAAATAACCCATACCGCCTTTACCGCCTTTTGTTTCGTACATTCCATGACCAATAGCTACTCCATAATCGAAACTTTTTATTACCGTTCTATCTTTATTATGCCATTTGCCGGTTATATAAGTATCATATCCCGCAGCAGAAAAAGATTGACCCCAAAGAGGTGCGTCATTAATCTCGTCTCTTGCATGATAAATATATCTCCCGGTTGCAATCATTGCACGGCTGGCTACACAAACAGCTCCGGACCAGGATCCCTGATGAAAGCAATTTGTAAATGATGTTCCCGATTCGGCAAGTCTATTAATATTAGGAGTCTGAACGATGTCATTCCCAAGATAATTCACAGCATTATAGGATAAATCATCTGCGAAAAGGAATAAAATATTCGGTTTTTCTTTAGGATCTTCTTTTTCTGTCGTAGAGGCACATGACATCAAAAAAGGTGTTGCCAGAGCAAAGGCTCCTATTGCATGTTTAATTTTCATTTTATAGTTTTTAAATATTAGTTTTAACTTTATTTATCCCAATTTTCATCAATAATTTTCTGAATTTCAGGATAATTTTTATCTGTTTCATTTAACTCGAATCTGAGATCTTTTAATTGTTTTTTAAGATCATCTGTAATTTCAGCATATTCAGATTGACCATAAATATTATTCATTTCATGTGGATCATTCTTTAGATCGTAAAGTTCCCATGCAGGAGGTGTTTTAAGGTCGAACTTGTTTCCCCAACCTTCCTTATTCTTAGTAACACCAGTTTCTTTGTAAAAAATACCATAAAAGAAGATGAGTTTATAATCTTTGGTTCTTATTCCGAAGTGAGCAGGATTTGCATGTCGGTGAGCCATATGCATCCAGTATCTGTAATAAGTAGCTTTTTTCCAGTTGGCAGGCTCTTCACCAGTTTCCAGAATAGTTTTAAAACTTT
>JAGLSB010000730.1 GCA_023135955.1 Bacteroidales bacterium
ATTCAACCATTCAACCACTCAACCACACTACCTCCCCATCCCAGGCATATTCCCCATCATCCTGGCCATATTCTTCCCTTTGCTACCCGACATCATTTTCATCATTTTTCGGGTATCATCAAATTGCTTTATCAGCCTGTTTACCTCTTGTATATTTGTTCCTGAACCGGTAGCAATTCTTTTTCTGCGACTGCCATTTAATATTGTAGGATTATCTCTTTCAACAGGGGTCATTGATTTAATAATTGCTTCTATTCCTTTAAAAGCATCATCGTCAATATCCATATCTTTAATAGCTTTTCCAACTCCAGGAATCATACTGGCTAATTCCTTGATATTACCCATTTTCTTAATTTGTTGTATCTGAGCAAGGAAGTCATCAAAACTAAATTGGTTTTTAGCTATTTTCTTTTGAAGTTGTCTTGCTTCATCAGCATCAAATTGCTCCTGGGCTCTCTCAACAAGTGAAACAATATCACCCATGCCAAGAATCCTGTCTGCCATTCTGCTTGGATGGAAAACATCTATAGCATCCATTTTTTCACCCGTTCCAACAAATTTTATAGGTTTATTGACAACTGCTCGTATAGATAAAGCTGCCCCTCCTCTTGTATCACCATCAAGTTTTGTTAGCACCACACCGTCAAAATCCAACTGCTTGTTAAATTCAGCAGCAGTATTTACAGCATCCTGCCCTGTCATTGAATCTACAACGAAAAGAATCTCATGAGGATTTACAGATTTCTTAATACTGGAGATTTCCTGCATCATCTCTTTATCTATAGCCAAACGCCCAGCAGTATCAATAATCACAACGTCATTCCCGGAATTTTTAGCCTGCTTAATTGCGTTCTTAGCAATTTTAACCGGATCCTTTCTGTCTTCTTCGATATAGACGGGAACTTCTATTTGTTCACCCAAAACCTTTAATTGTTCAATAGCTGCAGGACGGTAAACATCGCATGCTACTAATAAAGGATTTTTACTTTTTTTGGTTTTTAAATGATTCGCAAGTTTTCCTGTAAAAGTAGTTTTACCAGAACCTTGCAGACCGGCAATTAAAATAATTGCAGGATTTGCTTTAACATTAACTTCTTCGCTGCTTTTCCCCATCAAGCCAGTTAGCTCCTCATGGACAATTTTTATCATCATTTGTCCCGGCTTAACCGCATTCAGGACATTTTGACCCAAAGCTTTCTCTTTTATAGAGTCGGTAAAACTCTTTGCAATTTTAAAGTTAACATCGGCGTCCAAAAGTGCCCGACGCAAGTCTTTCAGGGTTTCTGAAACATTAATTTCAGTAATTGTACCTTGACCTTTTAAAATTTTGAACGATCTTTCTAATCTTTCACTTAATTTCTCAAACATTCTCTTTGAATTTTGTGCTTGCAAAAATATATAAATTTGATGAGAAGGGAAAGCAGAAGGCTAGAATAGCATTATTAATATCAGATATTTTCGAGTGCATGTTTTTTAGTAGACAACAGTTAATATAAATATTAAAATCACTTGCAACTATTTGTTAAAAAATAGCATCTAAATTTATAATAGGAAGATATTTTTTATTACTAGCAATTCATAGGATTTACTTATCTTTAAACTCATAATTTGAATTAATTTATATATGTCAACATATACTATAAAATATTTTCTCTTTATTTTAATTGTGTTTAGCTCTTGCAAACAGGAAAATCAACCTTTAACTACGGCTCCTCAATGGTCAGGACTTCATTCAGGTCAGGTACCTGAGAATATACGCAAAAGAGAATTAAGTAAGAAAAATCTAATTTCAAATCCTTCTTTCGAAAAAGGAAAACATTATATGGCAGATACTTTGAAACTGTCTTTTAGTTTGCCGGGTTGGAAAAAGGTTGGTGAGAATGTGTTTTGGACAGATATAGAAGATGAACTCACTTTTCTACATGATGAGGCATCAAAAGGAACTCATGCCATAAAAATAGTTAAGGATGTTTGTAATGAAACTGATAATCAAGGGGAAGGAATTATAAGTGATTATATTAAAGTTATTCCTGGAAATTATATGCTAAGATTAGACCTGCGTTTAAAAAATATTGTTTCCAATATGGATAGATTTGGAACAGGTGTTTTTGATGCAGTAAATATTAGTTTGTTTTATTACGATAAAAATAAGGTTCTTATTAAATCCAAAGCTTATCACCCGGAATATGATCGTGAAATTAATCAGGCGTTCAAAGGTTTTAATTTTGCGGGAAATGAAAATATTTCAGAGTTCGGATGGGCAGAAATCGTTGCTCGTGCCGGTAATTTTCCTTATGAAGAAGGGAATATACCGGATGATACACGCTATGTCAAAATATTTGCAGGATTAAAAGGTACCGGGGAAATGTATATCGATTTTGTGAGATTTGAATATACAACTAAGAACTTCACTTATCTTGAACAATTACAGCCATATTTTGATACAATTCTTGATAAATCGGCTTACTTAATTCCTGGCCCACGAAAGTCGGAATCTTATAGACCACTCGAAACTTTCATATTAAACGAGAAAGAAGAAAAAACCCCTCCACTATTTATACTTCCGAAAAGTGCGAACAGTCATGAGAGAGTATTGTTCAATAATCTCAAAATGGCTCTACAGGAAAAAGGATTGATTTCAGCAAAAAGCGAAAATTATACTTACAGATATAGAAGAATTGATAGCGAATCCTATCCTTTTGTAATTAGTTTTGGTTTAAATGATCTTTCTTCACAATTTTCAGATCGGTTACCCGTACAAGAACTGGAAGGGAAGAAACAGGCCTACTATATCAAGGATTTATCGAATGGTGATAATTTGATTTTTATAGATTATAGCGATGTTGAAGGATTAGGTCATGCAATTAATACTTTTACTCAGCTAATTGATGAGAACAATGAGATTTATCATCATTATAATATTAGCGATTACCCCGATTATACTGAACGAACTGCAATTATCCCATATTTTATTAATGATAATTATACAGAATATTCTGAGTGGTTAAATCTCCTTCGGGAATTTGGTTTCAATAAATTTATTGCAAAAATTGCTTCGCAGAATTTGTCTACTGCTCAAATCGATGAATTGACAAAAACCTGGCTAAGTCATTTTAAGAATATTCAAGATTCTTATCATTATGTAAAAAAGGGAGTTTTTCTTGAGACAGTTAAACTCATAGAAACCCAAAATTCTTTGGAAGAAGGTAAAGTTTTTGGCGATCTTGAATTGGAAGAAGCCTTGGCTAAAGATGCAGCGGCCCTGGCTGGTTTAGTTAATCGAATTGATAGGATTAAACCTGATTTTTGGATATTCTCAGATAGATTCTTAAGGGAAATTCAAATTAGAAATATGCGGAATACCTTATCAATGGATAATTATTCATATTTCATTGATGGCGAAAGAATATTTTGGAAGAGTTTATCTAGCGAACTCAAAATATCTGCAACAACACCAAAATATCTTCATCCTTTCTTTCTTTCTAATTCAGATCAGAAAAATAATGAGTTAGTCAGTAGATTGTATTTTGACAATATTGATGATCTGGGAATGAATTTCACGAAAACTTTATGGACAGGAGCAGTTGAGTTTCCTGAATTTATTGATCCTTCTGATATCTATAATTATTCAGGTAATTCTGTTAGTCTGCTAAGTATGCATTCCAATATGCGTAAAGAGAGCTGTCTTACCGGAAGTTATTATTCACTATATGCCGGAAGAGCTCTAACAGGAAGTTTATTCGATGGATTCAATACTAAGATGATTGGAATTACCCCTGAAATGCTAAACTACGAATGTCTGTTTGATCTTGAGAATTTCACGGAATTAAATCTGATTCGCTTATTAAGTTCATTGGATTATTTATGGAATTCTTCAGCCTATAATCCAACCTTCTCCAGTTGGAAGGTGCTTGTGAAATTATATGGAAAAGAAACAGCACAAAGTCTGGTATTATTTAATGATGCATACTACAGATTAAACTCAACTATAATCGATTTAGATAAACTAGGATTTAATCAGAGGATTAGCAAAAATGGTGAATATCTCATTTCGGAGTTAAATAAGTATTGGGACAATATTACAACAGATCTTGCTTCGCATACAAGCTTATTAAATGATCTTTCTGACTTGAAAAATTCGTTGATTTCTAGATATTACCAGATTGCCAGAATAAGTTCGAGAGAAACTCCGGTAGAGTAAAAATTAAATAACTTATAAAATAACTTACTAAGCTCATTCAATTGCAAAATATTTCTAATTTTGCAGCTTAGATTTTGAACATAATGGATAAAGGACAAGGGAAGATGCAAAATGATAATGAATTTCAACTGGTACTTCAGAAGTATGAGGATATGTTGAAAGCAAGAAGATCCTATTTTTTTGATGTTGAAGAGTTTGAGGAAATAATAGATTATTATCTTGACCTACGTGATTATAAGCATGCTTATGAGGCGGCTGAGAAGGCATTAAGACAACATCCTGGTTCATACGATCTGAGGGTAAAGCTAGTTCATACACAATTAGAATCTGGAGAGGCTGATAGTGCACTTCAGTCCCTGGATAAATTCGCAAAGTATGAAAAAGAAGATTCTGATTATTTTTTATTAAAAGGGACTGCCCTTGTAAGTATGTCGAAATTCAGAGAAGCTGAGAAAGTATTTGATCTTGCTCTGGAAAAAACCGATGGAGATTCCGTAGACATTTATATCAATATTAGTATTGCATTTGAAAATGCAAGACAATATAATTTTGCTCTAAAATACTTAAGGATGGCTAATAAGTCTGATCCAAATAATTTGTCTGTTCTTTATGATCTTGGTTATTATAATGAAAGAATACAAAATTTCAAGGCTAGTATAGAATATTATAATAAATACCTCGATGTAGATAGCTATTCCGAAAATGTATGGCATAATCTTGGAGTTATTTATACCAAAATAAATGACTTGCCAAAAGCACACGAATGTTACGATTATGCCATTGCAATTAATCTCTCATATGGCTTGGCCTATTTCAATAAAGCACATATTTATGCTGATGAGAACAATTATCATGAGGCTATAAAAGTTTATGAGGAATTTCTGAAAATCGAACCAGAGAATTTACAAGCCTGGAATTTTCTTGGAGAAAGTTATGAAGAGTTAGAAGATTATAATAAGGCGCTGGAAATATATAAGAAACTTATTGAAATTGATAATACATTTGCTGATGGATGGTATGGTGCCGGACTGTCATATATGCAACAGGAAAAGCTTAGTGAAGCCAGAACATATATTCTGAAAGCTATAGATTTCGATAGAGATAATCCTGAGTATTGGTATACTTTAGGAGAAATATATTCTATACAAAAGTTATCTGGTGAGGCTGAGAAATGTTTCCGTCAGGTGTGTAAATTAGATCCCAAGGATAGAGAAGCATGGATTCGTTTAGCCTTTTTGTATACAGAAAAGAATGAATTTGGTGATGCTCTGATTATTTTGCAAAAAGCATCTTCGAATAATATAAATTCACAAGACATTCTCTACATTATTGCTGCAGTATATTTTCAACTGAATGATAAAAAAGCAGGAATGAAGTATCTTGAAAAGGCTGTTGAACTGGGAAAGGGTGGAATTAAATTGTTTTATAAGGTTTATCCTCAAGGAAAAAATATAAAAAAAATAAATAATCTGATCAAGTCAAAGTCCTGATAATATATTCTTTCTGTGTGATTTTAATCTTTTTTCTCGGGATTTGAATTAATTTAATTTCAAACTCTAAAATTCATTTAAATAAAACTATAAATATGAATACTAATATTTCATTCCTGCCTGATCGGCCTGCAAAGCCAAGGAATTCAGGAGTAACCATGATGATGGATAAAGGTTTAAGCCTTAACGAGGCTTATAATTTTATTGATAGTAGTGAGGAATTCACGGATTTTGTAAAATTTGGCTTTGGAACTGCAATTTTTGCAAAACAAGTTAAGGAGAAAATAGAAGCCTATAGAAAAGCTAATTTGGAACCTTATTTTGGGGGAACCTTATTTGAAGCATATATTGTAAGGAATAAGTTTGATGAATTTAGAAGTTTTGTTTCAAAAATGGGAATGGAAACTGTTGAAGTGTCAGATGGTTCTATGCAAATTGATCATGATGAAAAGCTGGAGTATGTTAATAAGCTTAGTAAGGATTTTAAAGTTTTTTCTGAAGTAGGATCGAAGGTAAAAGGAAATGAAATACCTCATGATGTATGGGTAAGTTTTATGAAAAAGGAACTTGAAGCGGGTGCATGGAAGGTAATAGCGGAAGCAAGAGAAAGTGGAACTATTGGAATATATAACAGAGATGGATCAGCAAATATTGAATTAGTTGATGATATATTGGAGAATGTTAAAGGTGAAAATGTATTATGGGAAGCTCCAATAAAGAATCAGCAAGTATGGTTTATAGATTTACTTGGAGCCAATGTTAATCTTGGCAATATTGCTCCAGGCGAAGTTGTTGCATTGGAAGCTTTAAGGCTTGGATTGAGAGGAGATACCTTTTTTAATTATCTGCCAGAAGAATTTCAGGGTTACAAATTATGAGGACTTTAAAGGATTATTTAGTCATTTGGCTGAAAGGTATTGGAATGGGCGCTTCCGATGTTGTTCCTGGTGTATCAGGTGGAACAATAGCATTTATTACCGGTATTTATGAGGAGCTTATTCATTCAATCAAATCTGTTAACGGGGAAGCATTAAAATTAATTCTGAAATTTAAGTTCATTGATTTTTGGAAAAAAATAAATGGAAATTTTCTTTTGGCTGTATTTTCTGGAATTCTTATAAGTATTTTTTCATTGGCTCATCTTATTGAACATCTTCTGACGAATCATCCGGTTTATATATGGTCATTTTTCTTCGGACTTATTGTTGCATCGGTAATATATATTATCAAAGACATTAAAAAGTGGAATCTTAGTATTGTGCTTTCTCTAATTGTTGGTTTTGTACTGGCGTTCTGGATTACGACTATTACACCAGCTGAGACTTCCACTTCATCATGGTTTATATTTCTTTCAGGTTCAATTGCTATTTGTGCAATGATATTACCCGGGATTTCTGGCAGTTTCATTTTAGTTCTTCTGGGGAAATATCAATATATACTTTCTGCAGTAACCGAGTTTAAAATATCGGTAATCGCTATTTTTGCTGCTGGGGCAGTAGTTGGATTGATCTCGTTTTCTAATTTGCTTTCATGGTTGCTAAAAAAGTTCAGGTTTCAGACCATTGCGTTGCTAGCTGGTTTTATGGGAGGTTCGTTAAACAAGATTTGGCCCTGGAAGGAAACCCTGGAAAGTTTTACTGATCGTCATGGAGAATTACAACCACTAATTCAACGTAATATCCTGCCATCGGATACTAGTTTAAATTCGGATTTTTATCCGGCTATTTTGATTGCCGTTGCAGGTTTTTTAATTATTTTTCTGATTACAAGATTAGCTGGGGCTTCTGACGAGTAGAATTATGAATGATGAATGATGAAGGAAAGAGTCCAAATCTAAAATCAATAATCGATATTCTCTGCCTGAGGTAAGCAAGGATATTCAAAAAAGAAATTAAAACAAAATAATGAAAGTATACGGTTTAGTAGGATTTCCTCTTAGCCACTCATTCTCTGCGAGTTACTTTGCTGAAAAATTCAGAAAGGAAAATATTTCAGATTCTGAGTATTTAAATTTCCCTATAGAAACCATAGAAGAGTTACGGAGCTTACTGGATAGTAATCCTGACTTACGTGGATTAAATGTTACAATTCCGTATAAAGAGAAAGTCATTAATTACCTCGACAAGGTGGATGATGTGGCAGGAAAAATTGGAGCAGTAAATTCAATCAAAATTGAATATTTTAGTGGAAAACGAACTCTGACAGGATACAATACAGATGCTCCTGGTTTTTTAAACGCTCTAAATCCATTTTTGTCAAAGGACATTACATCGGCTTTAATTTTAGGTACAGGTGGAGCTTCCAAGGCTGTTGATTTTGCACTTCAAAATTCCGGGATCAAAACTACTTTGGTTAGCCGTTCTACTAATAAAGCCGATATCGTATATAAAGATTTGAACGAAAATATTATTCTGGATAATTTATTAATTGTGAATACCAGTCCATTGGGCACATATCCTAAAATTGAAGAATGTCCCGATATCCCATATAATTTTCTCACACGGAAACATGTTTTGTATGATCTGGTATATAATCCTGAAATTACTTTATTTATGAAAAAAGGAGAAGAAATGGGCGCCAAAATCCTGAATGGATACCAAATGCTTGTAAATCAAGCTGAGGAATCCTGGAAAATATGGAATTTGGTTTAGTTGCTAGTTGCTGGTTGCTAGTGTCATGTCCCAACTAGCACCCTTCGGCCCTTAGACAAGTCAGGGACCTCAGGCTCAGGGCGGCACTCAGTAACCAGAACCGAGCACAGCGAACTCAACGACTGAAAGGAATTAAACCAGTAACCAGTCCAGTGTGCG